>NZ_JBLEBI010000286.1:0-5166 GCF_047340315.1 Streptomyces sp. AF1A | reverse complement strand
GCAGCCGGCTCAGCCGCGGTGTACGTTGCGTCATTCCCGTCCCATGTCCCGGTGCACGACCACCGTCTCCACGCCCTCGGCCGCGAGGCGCGCGGCGAGCTTCTCCGACATCGCGACCGAGCGGTGCTTGCCTCCGGTACAGCCGATGGCGATGGTCACGTACCGCTTGCCCTCGCGCCGGTAGCCGGCCGCGACGAGTCGCAGCAGTTCGGCGTACCGGTCGAGGAACTCCTTCGCGCCGGGCTGGTTGAAGACGTAGGCGGCGACCTCCTCGTTGAGGCCGGTGAACGGGCGCAGCTCCGGGACCCAGTGCGGGTTGGGCAGGAACCGCATGTCCGCGACCAGGTCGGCGTCGACCGGGAGGCCGTACTTGAAGCCGAAGGACATCACCGTGGCCCGCAGCTCGGGCTCCTCCTCGCCCGCGAACTGGGCGTCCATCTTCGCGCGCAGCTCGTGCACGTTGAGGCTGGAGGTGTCGATCACCAGGTCGGCGTCGCCGCGCAGCTCGCGCAGCAGCTCCCGCTCGGCGGCGATGCCGTCGACGATGCGGCCGTCGCCCTGCAGCGGGTGCGGGCGGCGCACCGACTCGAAGCGGCGCACCAGGGCGTCGTCGGAGGACTCCAGGAAGACGATGCGCCGGGTGACGTTCTTGGCCTCCAGGTCCGCCAGCGACTCGCGCAGGTTGTCGAAGAAGCGCCGGCCGCGGACGTCCACGACGACGGCGATCCGTGCCACGTTGCCCTGGGAGCGGGCGCCCAGCTCCACCATGGTGGGGATGAGGGCGGGCGGCAGGTTGTCGACGACGAACCAGCCGAGGTCCTCCAGGCACTTCGCGGCCGTCGAGCGGCCCGCTCCCGACATGCCGGAGATGATCACCAGCTCGGGGATGGCCGCCTCGGGGACGCCTGTTGTCTCGCTGCCCGTACTCACCTGTGCTCCGTTGTCCTGGCCCGCGTCCTGACCGGCGTGCTGCCGGACGGCGTCGTCGCCCGTGCCGCCATGCGCGTGATCTCGGCGCGCTGTGGGCTGTGCGTCGTGCTCGGTCATCTCTCCTGCCCCCGTCGTTCGTCCGGGGGGCCCGCGGCCACGGGCTCCCCCGAGGAACCCGCCGTCGTCTCGGGCTCCTCGTCCTCCATGATCTCTCCGGTCGCCGTGTTCACGGCGTGTGCGGCCGGGGCCGCCTGGGCGAGGGCCACGGCGATCGTCTCGGCCGTCTTCCGGCCTATGCCGGGGACTTCCTGGATCTGTTCGATTGTCGCCGACCGCAGCTTCTTCACCGAGCCGAAATGCTTGATGAGCGCCTGTTTGCGGGTTTCGCCGAGGCCGGGCACGTCGTCCAGGGGGCCGGCGCGGAAGCGCTTGGCGCGCTTGGTGCGCTGGTAGGTGATCGCGAACCGGTGGGCCTCGTCCCGGACGCGCTGGAGCAGATAGAGGCCCTCGCTGGTGCGGGGCAGGACCACCGGGTCGTCGTCGCCGGGCAGCCAGACCTCCTCCAGCCGCTTGGCGAGGCCGCAGACGGCGATGTCGTCGATGCCCAGCTCGTCCAGAGCCCGCCGCGCCGCCCTGACCTGCGGCTGGCCGCCGTCGACCACGACGAGCTGGGGCGGGTAGGCGAACTTCCTGGGCCGGCCGTCGTCGTCCTTGAGGGACGTGGTGAGCGGCTCGCCGTCGGGGAGGGCAGCGTCGCCGTTCGACGACGTCTCCTCGCCGTCCGCCCACTCCCCCGTCCGCTCCTTCTCGGCGAGATACCGCTTGAAGCGGCGGGTGATCACCTCGTGCATGGAGCGGACGTCGTCCTGGCCGGCGAAGCCCTTGATCTGGAAGCGGCGGTACTCGCTCTTGCGCTGCAGGCCGTCCTCGAAGACCACCATCGAGGCGACCACGTCGTCGCCCTGCAGGTGCGAGATGTCGTAGCACTCGATGCGCAGCGGGGCGCTGTCCAGGTCGAGCGCGTCGGCGATCTCCTCCAGGGCGCGCGAGCGCGTGGTGAGGTCCGAGGCCCGCTTGGTCTTGTGCAGGGCGAGGGCCTGCTGGGCGTTGCGCTGCACGGTCTCCATGAGCGCCTTCTTGTCGCCGCGCTGCGGGATGCGCAGGGACACGTGGGAACCGCGGCGGCCGGTCAGCCACTCCTGGACCGGCTCGACCGGCTCGGGCAGGGCCGGGACCAGGACCTCCTTGGGGACGGCGTCCCCAGTCTCCTCGCCGTAGAGCTGCTGCAGGGCGTGCTCGACCAGGGCGCCGGTGGTGACCTCCTCGACCTTGTCGGTCACCCAGCCGCGCTGGCCGCGCACCCGGCCGCCGCGGACGTGGAAGATCTGCACGGCGGCCTCCAGCTCGTCCTCGGCGACGGCGATCAGGTCGGCGTCGGTCGCGTCGGCGAGTACGACCGCGTTCTTCTCCATGGCCTTCTTCAGGGCCTCGATGTCGTCGCGCAGCCGGGCGGCCCGCTCGTACTCCATGTCCTCGGCGGCCTGCGTCATCTGCTTCTCCAGACGGCGGAGGTAGGTGCCGGTGCGCCCGGCCATGAAGTCGCTGAACTCCTCGGCCAGGTCCCTGTGGTCCTCGCGGGTGATCCGGCCGACGCAGGGTGCGGAGCACTTGCCGATGTAGCCGAGCAGGCACGGGCGGCCGGTGCGGGCGGCGTTCTTGAAGACGCCCGCCGAGCAGGTGCGCACCGGGAAGACCCGCAGCAGCAGGTCGACGGTGTCCCGGATGGCCCACGCGTGCCCGTACGGCCCGAAGTAGCGGACGCCCTTCTTCTTGTGACCGCGCATCACCTGCACGCGCGGGAACTCCTCGTTCATCGTCACCGCGAGGTACGGGTAGCTCTTGTCGTCGCGGTACTTGACGTTGAACCGGGGGTCGTACTCCTTGATCCAGGAATACTCCAGCTGCAGCGCCTCGACCTCCGTGGACACCACGGTCCACTCCACGGACGCGGCGGTGGTCACCATCGTCCGGGTCCGCGGGTGCAGGTTCGCCAGGTCCTGGAAGTAGTTCGCCAGGCGCTGGCGCAGGCTCTTCGCCTTTCCGACGTAGATCACCCGGCGGTGCTCGTCACGGAACCTGTACACCCCGGGAGAGTCCGGGATGTCTCCCGGCCTGGGGCGGTAGCTGGAGGGATCGGCCATGTCTCACACCCTACTGGCGCCCACCGACACCGCGGCGGCCCTGTGGACGACGCCGGCACCCGTCCGGTGCACCGCCCGGCGCCCCGCTCGCCCCGGGCCCCGTCCGCTCGTCCCGAGCCGTCGGCCCTCGGCACCCCGGCCCCTGCGACGGGCGGGTTTTGGTCATGCGGAGCCCTGGGCCCACCCGTCCTGCCCGGCCCTCGCCCCGTCGGTCCTGCCGGACGCCGACCCGGCGCTGCCGCGTCCCGCGCGGGCCCTTCCCGCGCCTGTACGAGCCGGAGATCACGGCCTCCGCCGTCCGGCGAGGGGCGTGCTCCGGCCAGTCGCGCGGATCGGCCGAGTCCGAGGTGTTGTCGGGCCATGGTCAACACGCTTCAATGCGGAGGAACTCGGGGCCGGCACACGCGCGAAAGGGGCGCGCTGTGCACAGCCACGGGCGTCCACGGCGCCAGGGGGCGGCCCCGGCCTCCGCACAGACGGTCTGACCAGCCGTAGCGACACCTCACAGAAAGGCCCCTCGGCATGCGGCATGCCACAGAGCACGCGGACTTCCCCACCGCCGAGCTGGACACGGCCCTGCGGGGCGGCCCCTTCCACGTGGCGCTGCGCGCCGCGATCGCCGCGCGCGGACTGCCGCTCCAGCGGGTCCAGCACCATCTCTCGCGCCATGGGGTCAAGGTGGGCGTGACCAGCCTGAGTTACTGGCAGCAGGGCGCCCGGCGCCCGCAGCGCCCGGAGTCCCTGCGCGCCGTACGCGCGCTGGAGGAGATCCTCCAGCTGCCGGACGAGTCGCTGATCCGCCTGCTCGCCCAGGCCGACCAGCGCCCGGCGACCGGTCGCCGGCCGGGCCGTTCCTACCGGTCGCTGACCGAGGCCACGGCGGCCTTGGACCGGCTCCGCGCCGAGCTGGGCCGGTCCCTCGACGGCGGGCTGCACACCCTGGGCCACCACGAGTGCGTCCGGATCGGCGCCCGGCGCGAGCTGGTGGCCCGCGAGGCGCATCACATCGTGCGGGCCCACCGCGACGGCGTCGACCGCTTGCTGGCCGTGCACCACGGCGACCCCGGCTGCAGCCCGGCCGACATCCGCGTGCGGGCCCTGGAGAACTGCCGTCTCGGCCGTGTCCGCTGGGACCAGGACACCGGCGTGCTGGTGGCCGAGCTGCTCTTCGGCACCCGGCTGCGCTCCGGCGACACCTTTCTCTTCCGGTACGGCATCGAGGACGGCACGGCCGGGACCTCGCGCGAGTACCTCCGCCGTTTCGACCTTCCCGGCGGTCAGTACGCCCTCCAGGTGCGCTTCGACGCCGCCGCGCTGCCCGTGCGGTGCCACCGCTTCACCCAGCACTCCCCGGCGGCCCCGCGCGGCGGCCGGCAGGAGCTGTCCCCCACCGGCCCCCACCACTGCGTCCACGTGGTCGAACCCCGGATCCGTCCGGGCATCGTGGGCATCGCCTGGGAGTGGCAGTGACCTGGTTGCGCTCGGAGCCGTCCCCCGTCAGGCGGCCGGGCCGGCGACGATCCGGCCGTGCGCGGTCTTCACCGACAGCTCGGTCAGGGGCTCGGTGGCCGGCGCCTGGACGACCTTCCCGGTCACGGCGTCGAACTCGCTGCCGTGGCAGGGGCAGATCAGGGTCGTCCCCCTCAGTTTGTTGATCGGGCACCCCGCGTGCGTGCAGATCGTGCTGTAAGCCTTCAGCGCGCCGGTCCGGTCCCTGCTGACGACCACATTGTGGTCCCGGTACAGCTTGGCGGCGCCCTTGGCGATCTCGCTCTCGACTCCGAGTTCGACCGGCGCGGTGGGTGCGGCCGCGTCGGGGCCGCCTGCCCCCTGAGCCGAGCACGCGGCCAGGCCCAGCCCGGCGACCGGGGCCGCGGCGGCCCCTCGAAGGACGGTACGGCGGCTCGCGGACGGTCCGGCGGGCATCTGGACTCCACTGGTCAGGGGATGTGCAGGGCGACGATACCCGGGCAGACCGGCCGCACTCGCGGCGGGGCGGTCGGTGCACGCGAGCCCGTGAGCCGGCACCGGAGGG
>NZ_JBLEBI010000285.1:0-5184 GCF_047340315.1 Streptomyces sp. AF1A | reverse complement strand
CCGGGGGCGCTGTGGAGAGCGCCCGGAGTCCGCCGTGCGCCGCCTGCTGCCGCAGGCCCTGGTCGTGGCCTTCCTCGCCGGCGGCACCACCGCGTTCGTCGCCAAGGACAAGGCGATCGAGCTGAGCGTCGACGGCCGCCCGCGCACCCTGCACACCTTCGCCGACGACGTGGGGGAGCTGCTCGCCGAGCAGGGCGTGCGCGTGGGCGCCCACGACATGGTCGCGCCCGCCCGCGACGCGACGCTCACCAGCGGCGACACGGTCGCGGTCCGCTACGGCCGCCCCGTGCGGCTCACCCTGGACGGCCGGCGGCACGAGGTGTGGACGACGGCCCCCACGGTGGACGAGGCGCTGCACGAGCTGGGCGTGCGCGCGGAGGGCGCGTACGTGTCCGCCTCCCGCTCCCAGGGCATCGGCCGGGCCGGACTCGACCTCGACGTGCGCACCGAACGCGCCGTCACGATCATGGCGGACGGCCGCACCCGCACCATCCGCACCAACGCGGCCACCGTCCGCGAGGCAGTCCAGGAGGCCGGCATCACCCTGCACGGACAGGACACCACCTCCGTCCCGGCCGACAGCTTCCCGCGCGACGGGCAGACGGTGACCGTGCTGCGGGTCACCGGCAGCCGGGAGGTCCGCGAGGAACCGATCCCGTTCCAGGTGGAGCGGGTCAAGGACCCCACCCTCTTCAAGGGCATCGAGGTCGTCGCCCGAAGCGGCCGGCCCGGCCTGCGGCGGACCACCTACCTGTTGCGCACGGTCAACGGAGTCCGGCAGAGGCCGCGCCGGGAGGAGTCCGAGGTGGTGCGCGAGCCGCGCAAGCAGCTGGTGAAGGTCGGCACCAAGCCGCTGCCGCCCTCCGTGCACGGCGCCGACCACCTGAACTGGCACCGGCTGGCCGCCTGCGAGTCCGGCGGACGCCCCCATGCGGTCGACCCCTCGGGCACCTACGGCGGGCTCTACCAGTTCGACACGCACACCTGGCACAGCCTCGGCGGCAGCGGACGCCCGCAGGACGCCTCGCCGGAGGAGCAGACCTTCCGCGCGAAGAAGCTGTACGTGCGCCGGGGCACGACCCCCTGGCCGCACTGCGGGGCGCGTCTGCACTCCTAGGCCAGGGGCGGGCAGCGGGCACCTGGCGAACGGGCCCACCCGGTCCCCGTACCCTTGTCCCGTGAGCAGCCCCACCCCCGACGCCCTCCTCGGCCCGGCCGACATCCGCGAGCTCGCGGCCGCGCTCGGTGTCCGTCCCACCAAGCAGCGCGGCCAGAACTTCGTGATCGACGCCAACACGGTCCGCCGTATCGTGCGCACCGCCGACGTGCGTCCCGACGACGTGGTCGTCGAGGTCGGCCCGGGGCTCGGCTCCCTCACCCTCGCGCTGCTGGAGGCCGCCGACCGGGTCACCGCCGTGGAGATCGACGACGTGCTGGCCGCCGCGCTGCCCACGACCGTCGCCGCGCGCATGCCGGAGCGCGCCGACCGGTTCGCGCTGGTCCACTCCGACGCGATGCGCGTCACCGAGCTGCCCGGCCCCGCGCCGACCGCGCTGGTGGCGAACCTCCCCTACAACGTCGCCGTGCCGGTGCTGCTGCACATGCTCGAATCCTTCCCCAGCATCGAGCGCACGCTGGTGATGGTGCAGTCCGAGGTCGCCGACCGGCTCGCCGCCGCGCCCGGCTCGAAGGTGTACGGCGTTCCCTCGGTCAAGGCCAACTGGTACGCCGACGTGAAGCGCGCCGGGGCGATCGGCCGCAACGTCTTCTGGCCCGCGCCGAACGTCGACAGCGGGCTGGTCTCCCTCGTCCGGCGGGCCGAGCCGGTCAAGACGACCGCCTCCAAGAGGGAGGTCTTCGCGGTGATCGACGCGGCCTTCGCCCAGCGCCGCAAGACCCTGCGGGCCGCGCTCTCCGGCTGGGCGGGCTCCGCGGCCGCCGCGGAGGCGGCCCTGGTCGCGGCCGGTGTCTCGCCGCAGGCGCGCGGCGAGTCGCTGACGGTGGAGGAGTTCGCACGGATCGCCGAGAACGCCGAGAACGCCGAGAACGCCGAGAACGCGGAGAACAGGGAGGCGGGCGCGTGAGCGTCACGGTACGGGTACCGGCCAAGGTCAACGTCCAGCTCGCGGTCGGCGCCGCCCGCCCCGACGGTTTCCACGACCTCGCCAACGTCTTCCTCGCGGTCGGCCTCCACGACGAGGTGACGGTGACGCCGGCGGACGGACTCCGGATCACCTGCGAGGGCCCGGACGCGGCCCAGGTCCCGCTGGACCGCACCAACCTCGCCGCCCGCGCCGCGATCGCGCTCGCCGCGCGCCGGGGCATCGAGCCGAACGTCCACATCCACATCGCCAAGGACATCCCGGTCGCCGGCGGCATGGCCGGCGGCAGCGCGGACGGCGCCGGCGCCCTGCTCGCCTGCAACACGCTGTGGGGCACGGGCGCGTCACGGGCCGAACTGCTCGCCATCTGCGCCGAGTTGGGCAGCGACGTGCCGTTCAGCCTGGTCGGCCGAGCGGCGCTCGGCATCGGGCGGGGCGAGCAGCTGACGGCCCTGGAGGTGGGCGGCACCTTCCACTGGGTGTTCGCGATGGCCGGGCGGGGGCTGTCGACGCCGGCGGTGTTCCGCGAGTTCGACCGGCTGGCCGAGGGGCGGCACGTTCCGGAGCCGGTCGCCTCCGCGGAGCTGCTTCAGGCGCTGGCGAAGGGGGACGCGGAGGCGCTGGCGGCCTCGGTCTCCAACGACCTTCAGCCCGCCGCGCTGTCCCTGTTCCCGGAACTGGCGGACACGCTGGACGCGGGGCGCGGGGCGGGCGCGCTCGCCGCGCTGGTCTCCGGGTCCGGCCCCACGACGGCGTTCCTCGTACGGGACGCCGAGGCGGCGGAGAAGGTGGCGCAGGCGCTGCGGACGTCCGGAACCTGCCGCACGGTGCGGACTGCTTCGGCTCCCGCACCGGGGGCGACGGTGGTGTGAGGGGCGGCCGGCTCAGCCCCTCGCGCCCCGTCCCCCGTCTGCGAGGGCCTACGCTAGAAGGTCGACCCACGCGGCGGAGCCGCACATCGAGACAGCCCCGCACACAGGAGTGAAATGGCCGTCAACCTGGTCAATGTCGAGAACGTCAGCAAGGTGTACGGCACCCGTGCCCTGCTGGACGGCGTCTCGCTCGGTGTGTCGGAAGGGGACCGGATCGGGGTCGTCGGGCGCAACGGCGACGGCAAGACCACCCTCGTCCGCATGCTCGCCAAGCTGGAGGAGGCCGACACCGGACGCGTCACGCACTCCGGGGGGCTGCGGCTCGGCGTGCTCACCCAGCACGACTCCCTCGACCCCGCCGCCACCGTCCGCCACGAGGTCATCGGCGACATGGCCGACCACGAGTGGGCCGGCAACGCCAAGGTCAGGGACGTGCTGACCGGGCTGTTCGGCGGGCTGGACCTGCCCGGCTTCCCCAAGGGGCTCGACACCGTCATCGGGCCGCTGTCCGGCGGCGAGCGGCGCCGGATCGCGCTGGCCAAGCTGCTCATCGAGGAACAGGACCTGATCGTCCTGGACGAGCCGACCAACCACCTCGACGTCGAGGGCATCGCCTGGCTCGCACGGCACCTGCAGAACCGGCGCTCGGCGCTGGTGTGCGTGACGCACGACCGGTGGTTCCTGGACCAGGTGTGCACGCGCATGTGGGACGTGCAGCGCGGCGACGTGTACGAGTACGAGGGCGGCTACTCCGACTACGTCTTCGCACGCGCCGAGCGCGAGCGGATCGCCGCCACCGAGGAGGCCAAGCGGCAGAACCTGGTCCGCAAGGAGCTGGCCTGGCTGCGCCGCGGCGCCCCCGCCCGTACGTCCAAGCCGCGGTTCCGGGTCGAGGCCGCCAACGAGCTGATCGCCGACGTGCCGCCGCCCCGCGACAGCTCCGAGCTGATGAAGTTCGCCTCCTCGCGGCTCGGCAAGACCGTCTTCGACCTCGAGGACGTCACCGTGCAGGCCGGGCCCAAGGTGCTGCTCAAGCACGTCACCTGGCAGCTCGGCCCCGGCGACCGGATCGGTCTCGTCGGCGTGAACGGGGCCGGCAAGACCTCGCTGCTGCGCGCCATGGCCGCCGCCGCGCGCAGCGAGGGCGAGGAGCAGCCCGCCGGCGGCCGGATCGCGGTCGGCAGGACGGTCAAACTCGCCTACCTCTCCCAGGAGGTCGCCGAGCTGAACCCCGGGCTGCGGGTGCTGGAGGCCGTCCAGCAGGTCCGCGAGCGCGTCGACCTCGGCAAGGGGCGGGAGATGACCGCCGGGCAGCTGTGCGAGACGTTCGGCTTCAACAAGGAGAAGCAGTGGACGCCCGTCGGGGACCTCTCCGGTGGTGAGCGGCGGCGGCTGCAGCTCCTGCGTCTCCTCATGGACGAGCCCAACGTCCTCTTCCTGGACGAGCCCACCAACGACCTCGACATCGAGACCCTCACCCAGCTCGAGGACGTCCTCGACGGCTGGCCCGGCTCGATGATCGTCATCTCCCACGACCGCTTCTTCGTCGAGCGCACCACGGACCGGGTCTTCGCCCTCCTCGGCGACGGCACCCTGCGGATGCTGCCGCGCGGGATCGACGAGTACCTGGAGCGGCGGCAGAAGATGGAGGAGGCGGTCGCCGTGCGGGCCTCCGCCGCGGCGCCCAGGCCGGCCGCCACCGAGAAGAGCGCGGCCGACCAGCGCGCCGCGAAGAAGGAACTCCAGCGGATCGAGCGGCAGTTGGACAAGATCTCCGAGAAGGAGGCCGCGCTGCACACGCAGATCGCCGAGAACGCCACCGACTTCGCGAAGGTCGCCGAACTGGACGCCCAGCTCAGGGACTTGTCCGGGGAGCGCGAGGAGCTGGAGATGCGCTGGCTGGAACTGGCGGAGGACGCCTGACGGTTCGGGCCTCTCGCACGGGGGCGCGTGCGCTCCGTGAAGGGGGCGTGAAGGCGCATAACAGGGGCGTCACGGGCCGGTTCTCCCTTGGGAACAGGGGAGGGCGCGGCCCCGTTCGCCGTCGGTACCGGGTGATAGAAAGAGCCGTCTGAGAACAGTCTGAGTACGACCTTGGGTCCTTCGCGAACCTCAGGGCGTGGCTAAAAATCAGTGAACGAGGGGGAAGAGCGCTGATGACCCAGCCGCCCGACCAGCCGCCCGCGGGCGGTTTCGGAGCACCACCAAAC
>NZ_JBLEBI010000284.1:0-5264 GCF_047340315.1 Streptomyces sp. AF1A | reverse complement strand
CAGGAAGCCGGTCGCCCACAGCATCGGGGTCTCGAAGGACAGGCTGCCCTTCCACATGGTGCCGATCCAGTTGAAGAACTTCACACCGGTCGGCACGGCGATCAGGAAGGTCATGAAGGAGAAGAACGGCAGCAGCACACCGCCGGTGACGTACATGTGGTGCGCCCACACCGTCACGGACAGACCGGCGATGGCGATCGTCGCGGCGACCAGGCCCATGTAGCCGAACATCGGCTTGCGGGAGAACACCGGGATGATCTCGCTGATGATGCCGAAGAACGGCAGCGCGATGATGTACACCTCGGGATGGCCGAAGAACCAGAAGAGGTGTTGCCACAGCAGGGCTCCGCCGTTGGTGGCGTCGAAGACGTGGGCCCCGAACTTGCGGTCCGCCTCCAGGGCGAACAGCGCGGCGGCCAGCACCGGGAAGGCCAGCAGGACCAGCACGGCGGTCAGCAGCACGTTCCACACGAAGATCGGCATGCGGAACATGGTCATGCCCGGGGCGCGCATGCAGATGATCGTGGTGATGAAGTTGACCGAGCCGAGGATCGTGCCGAAGCCGGAGAAGGCCAGACCCATGATCCACATGTCGCCGCCGACACCCGGCGAGTGCACCGCGTCGGACAGCGGGGCGTAGGCGAACCAGCCGAAGTCGGCCGCGCCCTGCGGGGTGAGGAAGCCGCCCACCGCGATGAGCGAGCCGAACAGGTACAGCCAGTAGGCGAACATGTTCAGCCGCGGGAACGCCACGTCCGGCGCGCCGATCTGCAGCGGCATGATCCAGTTCGTGAAGCCGGCGAACAGCGGCGTCGCGAACATCAGCAGCATCACGGTGCCGTGCATCGTGAACGCCTGGTTGAACTGCTCGTTCGACAGGATCTGCAGACCCGGCCGGGCCAGCTCGGCGCGCATCAGCAGCGCCATCACGCCGCCGATCAGGAAGAACGCGAACGACGTCACGAGGTACAGCGTGCCGATCGTCTTGTGGTCGGTGGTCGTCAGCCACTTCACCACGGCATTGCCGGGCTCCTTGCGCCTGACCGGCAGCTCGTCAGCGTACGAGCCTGCAGCTGCCGCGGCACCCTGGGGTTCGTTGAGGATGCTCACAGGTTGTTCGTCCTCTGGTTCTTCTCGTGGCTCGTCTGCGCGATGCCGGCCGGAATGTAACCGGTCTGTCCCTTCGCCTCGAGCTCCTTGAGGTGCTTCTCGTACGCTGCCGGAGAGACGACCTTCACGTTGAACAGCATCCGGGAGTGGTCGACGCCGCAGAGCTCAGCGCACTTGCCGAGGAAGGTGCCCTCCTTGTTGGGGGTCACCTGGAAGGCGTTGGTGTGGCCCGGGATGACGTCCTGCTTCATCAGGAACGGCACCACCCAGAAGGAGTGGATGACGTCACGGGAGGTGAGGATGAAGCGGACCGTCTTGCCCTTGGGGAGCCAGAGCGTCGGGCCGGGGTTGCCGGTCTGCGGGTTCCGGGTGCCCGGGGTGCCGACGTCGTAGACGCCACCGGCGTTCGCCGGGAACTCCTTCTTGAACTTGTC
Source organism: Streptomyces sp. AF1A (assembly GCF_047340315.1). Classification (NCBI taxonomy): domain Bacteria; kingdom Bacillati; phylum Actinomycetota; class Actinomycetes; order Kitasatosporales; family Streptomycetaceae; genus Streptomyces; species Streptomyces sp. AF1A. The sequence goes on along the minus strand of NZ_JBLEBI010000284.1, from coordinate 3,720 downwards.
CGGAATGGCGTTCAGGTTCTTGTCGGTCCTGGCGTCGCCGGAGACACCGGGCACGTTCTCGATGTAGTTGAAGCCCCAGCTCCACTGGAAGCCGACCACGTTCACCGTGACGTCGGGCTTCTTCGAGAGGTCGAGGAGCTTCGACTCGTCCCGGGCCGTGAAGTAGAAGAGCACCGAGATGATGATGATCGGGACCACCGTGTACAGGGCCTCGATCGGCATGTTGTACCGGGTCTGCGGAGGTACTTCGACCTTGGTGCGGCTGCGCCGGTGGAAGAAAGCACTCCACAGGATCAGGCCCCACACCAGCACGCCGACGGCGAGCGCGGCAGCCCAGGAGCCCTGCCACAGGGAGAGGATCCGCGGAGCCTCTTCCGTGGTCGGGGTGGGCATGCCAAGGCGGGGGAAGTCCTTGTATGTGCAACCGGTTGCGGTCGCCAGGACCAGGCCCGCGGTCAGTGCCTGCAGCAGCTTCCGCCGCATCGGGCGCCGCGGCGAGCGGTCGGAGCCGTTGGGACTCACGTAGCGCCTTCCCGAGAGTCTCGCCCGCGCGGTCGGCTGCGGCCTTCTCGCTGGTCGGTCGCCGCCCTGCGTCGGGCAGGGGTTTGGATGTTTATGCGGACCAAACCCTAGCCCACCCTCTTCGAGGGTTCGCGGGGAGGGGTGCCTACTGGAGCGGGTGGTTCGCTGAATTGGCGGCGGCGGGTCCGTTGTGGCAGGTCGCGCCCCGCGGCGAAGCCGCCGATGCCGCCGCCCCGCGCCCCTTTTGGGCACTGTCCCGACCGGCGGTCTAGCGTTGCCGTATGGCCTACTTCGACGCTGCCTCCGCCGTCCCGCTCCATCCCGTTGCGCGTCAGGCGCTGTTGGCCTCTCTGGACGAGGGGTGGGCCGATCCCGCGCGCCTGTACCGGGAGGGCCGCAAGGCCCGGATCCTGCTGGACGCCGCCCGGGAGGCGGCCGCGGAGGCCGTGGGGTGCCGGGCCGACGAGGTGGTCTTCACCCCGTCCGGGACCCGGGCCGTACACACGGGCGTCGCGGGGGCGTTGGCCGGGCGGCGGCGGGTCGGACGCCACCTGATCGTGTCAGCCGTCGAACACTCCTGCGTCCTCCATGCGGCGGAGGTGTTCGAGTCGGACGGCGGGGCGGTGACGCAGGTGCCGGTGGACCGGGCCGGCGCCGTGGCACCGTCGGCCTATGCGAGTGCCCTGCGCCCGGACACCGCCCTCGCGTGCCTGCAGTCGGCCAACCACGAGGTGGGGACCGTGCAGCCGGTGGCGGAGGTGGCCGAGGTGTGCCGGGCGGCCGGGGTGCCGTTGCTGGTGGACGCGGCGCAGTCGCTGGGGTGGGGACCGGTGGAGGGCGACTGGTCGCTGCTCGCGGCCAGTGCGCACAAGTGGGGCGGGCCCTCCGGGGTCGGGCTGCTCGTGGTGCGCAAGGGGGTGCGGTTCGCCGCCCAAGGGCCGCTGGACGAGCGGGAGTCGGGGCGGGCGCCCGGGTTCGAGAACATCCCGGCCGTGGTGGCGGCGGTGGCCTCCCTGCGCGCGGTGCGGGCGGAGGCGGCCCAGGAGGCGGTACGGCTGCGGGAGCTGACGGAGCGGATCCGGGCGCGGGTGCCGCAGCTGGTGCCGGACGTGGAGGTCGTGGGCGATCCCGAGCGGCGGCTGCCCGGCGTCGTCACCTTCTCGTGTCTCTATGTCGACGGGGAGGCGCTGCTGCACGAGCTGGACCGGGAGGGTTTCTCCGTGTCGTCCGGTTCGTCCTGCACGAGCAGCACGCTGACACCCAGCCATGTGCTGAAGGCGATGGGGGTGCTGAGCGAGGGGAACGTGCGGGTGTCCCTGTCGGCGGGGACGGCCGAGGAGGACGTGGAGCGGTTCCTGACGGTGCTGCCGGGGGCCGTGGCCGGGGTGCGGGAGAAGCTGGGCGCGCCCGCGCCCACCACGCAGGCGGGTCCACAGGAGCTCGTCGTGGACTCCCTGGGCAAGCGCTGCCCGATCCCGGTCATCGAACTGGCCAAGGTGTTCGGGCAGGTGCCGGTCGGCGGCACCGTACGGGTGCTCTCCGACGACGAGGCGGCCCGCCTGGACATCCCGGCGTGGTGCGCGATGCGGGGGCAGGAGTACCTGGGCGAGGAACCGGCGGACCGGGGTACGGCGTACCTGGTCCGCCGGGTGGACTGAGCGGCCGGCTCAGCCCAGGTGCGCCCGGACCTCCTCCGCGGCCTCGTCGCCGTACGCCTTGGTGAAGCGCTCCATGAAGTGGCCGCGGCGCAGCTGGTACTCCTGCGTCCCGACCGTCTCGATGACGAGGGTCGCGAGCATGCAGCCGACCTGGGCGGCGCGCTCCAGGGAGACCCCCCAGACGAGGCCGGAGAGGAAACCGGCGCGGAAGGCGTCGCCGACGCCCGTGGGATCGGCCTTGCGCTCCTCCTCCGGGCAGCCGACCTCGATCGGGTCCTCGCCGACGCGCTCGATGCGCACGCCCCGGGAGCCGAGCGTGGTGACGCGGTGCCCGACCTTGGCGAGGATCTCGGCGTCGCTCAGGCCGGTCTTGGACTCGATGAGGCCCTTCTCGTACTCGTTGGAGAACAGGTAGGTCGCGCCCTCCAGCAGGATGGCGATCTCCTCGCCGCCCATGCGGGCGATCTGCTGGGAGAAGTCGGCCGCGAACGGAATGGAGCGGGCACGGCACTCCTCGGTGTGCCGCAGCATCGCCTCGGGGTCGTCGGCGCCGATCAGCACCAGGTCGAGGCCGCCGACGCGGTCGGCGACCGTCTTCAGCTCGATGAGCCGGGCCTCGCTCATGGCGCCGGTGTAGAAGGAGCCGATCTGGTTGTGGTCGGCGTCGGTGGTGCACACGAAGCGGGCGGTGTGCAGGGTGTCGGAGATGCGGACCGAGTCGGTGTCGACGCCGTGCCGCTCCAGCCAGGCCCGGTAGTCGTCGAAGTCGAAGCCGGCCGCGCCGACCAGGACCGGCCGGGTGCCGAGCTGGCCCATGCCGAAGGCGATGTTGGCGCCGACGCCGCCGCGGCGCACGTCGAGGTTGTCGACGAGGAAGGAGAGCGAAACCGTGTGCAGCTGGTCCGCGACGAGCTGGTCGGCGAAGCGACCGGGGAAGGTCATGAGGTGGTCGGTGGCGATGGAGCCGGTGACTGCGATGCGCACGACGGGGATTCTCCTGCGGGAGGCTGGGTTGACAGTTCACGCTACCGGGTCGCGGGCCGCCACTGAAGCTGGCAAAACTACCCGATAGTAGATCTTTCTTCGCGGCCTTTGTCATGCCTACGGTGCCGTCATGACGAACCTCAAGGCCACCTCCCACGCCCCGGCCGACTTCGACGGCGACCTCGCCTCGCTGCGCGGCGACTGCGCCCGGATGGCGCCGCACTGGACGGCCCCCCAGCACCCCGCATCCCGGCCGGTGCCGCCGTCCCTCATCCACGGGGTGACCGTGCCCGTGCGGTCCGCCCGGCTGCTGGACGCGATGTCCGACTACGGCGACTGACGCGCGGGGCGCACTCCCGGGAACCGCGCGCTCCCCTCCCGCGTCCCATCGCCGTCCCCGCACCGGGGATGCGGGATACGACCCAGCGAGGAGCGATGCGGTGAACACGGAGCGGCCCGAGGACTCCGGGGACGCGGAGGTTCCCGAGGCGGCGCACGAGGGTGCGGCCGAGGAGCCGGAGACCGGCGCCCGGGACCTGGCCGAGCGGTCCGGCCG
>NZ_JBLEBI010000283.1:0-5326 GCF_047340315.1 Streptomyces sp. AF1A | reverse complement strand
GAAGAGATCGCTCAAACGCGGCCCCGCATCCGCAGGGACGTCCTGTTCACCCGCACTCCGTCCGGGGTGCTCTTCCACAATGCCCACGGCGGGTTCAACGTCGTCACGCAGTCCGCCTACCGTTTCGCCGCACTGATCGTGCCCCACCTCGACGGCGAGCACCGGGTCGAGGAACTGTGCGCCGGACTGGGGGACAAGCAGCGCGACATGGTGGTTCAACTCGTGCGCGCTCTCTACGCGCGTGGTTTCGCCCGGGACGCCGGGCCAAGACCTCCGGCGGACGTGCTGCCGCCGCAGGTCACCGAGCGTTTCGCCGATCAACTCGACTATCTCGACCACTACGCGGACGACGCGCCAGAACGGTTCCTGCGCTTCCGTTCCACCTCGGTCGCCGTCCTGGGTGACGACGCCCTGGCCCGCTGGGCCGCGCTGGGCCTGCTCCGCAACGGCTGTGCCGCCGTGGCCGTCACCGAGCCCGCTGTGCCGCAGGGTGTGCTCCGGCGAGAACTCCACGGCGTCGAGGGCACGGCCGACCTCGACGCGGAGGCCGCCGCTCTGGCCGAGGCGGGTTGCGCCCCCCGTCTGGTCCGCCTGCCTCCGCCCGTCGCCCGGACCTCGCCGGCCGGCTCGGCGGGAGTTGGTGCCGCCGGGACGTACGGCTGGCAGGACCTCGACGGCTGGGACACCGTCCTGGTCACCGGCGCCACCGGGCGCCGTCAGCTGCTGCGGCTGCTGGCCGACGGCGTGCCCGCGGGCCGCCGGCTGCTCGGCGCCTGGACGTTCGGTCGGCGTGCCGTCGTCGGCCCGGTCATGACCGCCGGCGCCCCGGGCTGCTGGTGCTGCGCCGCTCTGCGGCTCGGTGCGGGCGCCGACGCCGCGGACAGCGCGGAGCTGTGGGCCTCCGTCGGTCCCGCGGCACCGCTCGGCGCTCCCCCGCCGGACCTGTCAGGACCGCTCGCGGGCATGCTCGGCAACCTTCTCGCCTACGAGGTGTTCCGCCTGGTCACCGAGGCCCTGCCCGCCGAGACGCGCCGTCAGATCGTGGTCCAGGACCTGGACTCCCTCGACGTGCTGACCGAGCCGCTGCTGCCGCACCCCGGCTGCCCGTACTGCGCGGCCCCGGACGGCGGCGGCGCGGCCGAGCCCGCCGGTCTTCCCGGTGACCTGCTGCGCGCGCCCCACACGGACGACCTGCCCGCCGCGCCTCCCGCCGACGGAGCGGCCGACGAGGACGCCGCCAAGGCACAGCTCGCGGAGCTGGAGAAGCGGGAGGTGCTCGTCCACGACCGGGCCGGTGTCTTCACCGCGTTCGCCGACGACGACTGGGAGCAGACCCCGCTGAAGGTCAGCACCGTCCGTCTGGGCACGGCTCCGGGCCGGGTGCGCCGGGTCAGTGCCGTCGACATCCACACCGTGGCCGGTGCCCGCCTCACCGCGCTGTACCGTGCCGCCGAGGTCTACGCCGAACACGTGGTTCCGCCGCGGCTGCTGGACGTCGGCGCTCTGCAGGCGGCCGACGGCAAGTGGACGCGTGTCGCACCCGCCGAACTGGCCGTGTCCAGCGGTCTGGACGTACCGGCCGACCAGGTCGCCGGTTTCTGCGAGGCGGTCTCCCTGACCGACGGCCGGACCGTGCTGGTGCCGGCGGGCGCCGTGCGCACGTTCGGCGGCTGGAACGACGTGGGCCTGTTCGAGCGGACCTCGGCGGGCACCGGCGCGGCCGGCGACCCGCGGGCCGCGCTCGCCCGCGCCCTGGCGACCGCGCTCGCCCACGACGCGCTGCGCGGCGCCGTCCGCCGCACCGCCCCGGTGCCCGTCGTGGATCCGGCCTCGCTGACCGATGACCCCGCAACGCTCTTCCTCCTGCGCTCGGCGGAGAACCTCGGCGTCACCGCCGAGATCCTCGACCTGACGGCCGCGGGCGGCGGCCTGCTGCCCGTCGCCCTGGCCCGCTTCACCGACCCCGCCACGGGCGTGGTGCGCTGGGCCGTGGGCAGCGGGCTGCGGCACCGCGACGCCGTCCTTCTGGCCCTGCGGGACCTGCTCGGCGCGGAGCAACTGCGCCGCGCCGCGGACGAACCCGACACCGGTGATCCGCTGTGGGCCGACCTGGACGCCGCCGCCCTCGTCGCCGGGAAAGTCGTACCGCTGCCGGACACCGCCACCACCTGGGCGTCGGTGCTCGACTCGCTCGCCGCCGGCCGGGACGCGTTCGCGGCGGCGGTGCCCACTCCGGATCTCGCGGCCGGCGACATCCACGTGGTGCGCGTGGTGCTGACCCGCGGAGCGCGCCGTGCCGGCTGAGACGGTGGCCGCGCCGGGCGACGCGACCACCGCGGTGGAATCCGCGGCCGCCGGACCGTGGGAGGAGGTGTGTACCGCCCTCACCGCCGCCCTCGCGCGGCGGGCGGAACGCCGCCCCGGCACACCGCCCGCCGTGGTGACCCCGCTCGGCTGCCGCGACGTACTCGAAGACGGGCCACAGCAGTTCCTGTCCGGCGCCGTGCCGATCGGGCTGTACGGGCATCATGCCGTGGTCGGCCCGGTGGCATCGGACGGCGGCCCGGGCTGTCCGGGGTGTCTGGCCCGCCGCTGGCAGGCGGTGCGGGCCGGGTATCTGCGGGACGCCCTGGAGCTCGGCGGTCCCACCCGCGCCACCGGCACCCCGCCGTGGCGGGCCGACTTCGTGGTGGACGCGCTGTCCGCGCTCGTCACGGCGGCGGTACGGCAGCCCCGCCCGGCCCGCCATCCATGGGTGTGGCTGCTGGACCTGGAGACGTTGCGCGTCACCCGGTTCCCGCTGGTGCCGGACGGTGAGTGCCCGTCCTGCGCCACGCGGGACGACGACAGCGCCGAGGCCGCCCGGATCACCCTGGAGCCCAGTCCCGTACACGCCCCGGACAGCTTCCGGCTGCGCCCCCTGGACGCCTACGACCTGACGCCCGAGCCGTTCGCCAACCCCGTCACCGGGATGCTCGGCCCGTCCGTCGTACCCGACCTGACCTCCGCCTCGACCTCCTCGACGGTCGGGGCCTTCACCACCCGCTCGGGCACCTACCTGCGGGACTGCTACTGGGGCGGGCACACCGGCGCGTACGGCGCGAGCGTGCGGGTGGGGCTGCTGGAGGGCCTGGAGCGCTACGCCGGAATGCGCGCCCGCGCCAAGCGGACGGTGGTGACCGCGGCCCTGGACGACCTCGGCGGCGCGGCGGTCGATCCGCGCGTCACCGGCCTGTACTCCGACGCCTTCCACGCCGCCGAACCGAACGTGCCGCGCTTCGCCCCGGACCGCCCGGTGGACTGGGTGTGGGGCTGGTCGCTCCGCGACGACCGGCCGGTCCTGGTACCGGAGGTCGTCGCGTACTACCACGCCCCGGGAGGCGTCCGGCGGCGCTTCGTCCAGGAGAGCTCCAACGGCTGCGCCTCCGGCGGCTGCCTCGCCGAGGCCGTGCTGCACGGGCTGCTGGAGACCATCGAGCGCGACGCGTTCCTGCTGGCCTGGTTCGGCCGCGCCCGGCTGCCCGAGATCGACCCGTCGAGCAGCACCAGGGCCGCGACCCGTGCCATGGTCCACCGGCTGGCGATGTACGGCTACCGGGCCCGGTTCTTCGACACCCGCGTCACCTTCCCGGTGCCGGTGGTGACCGCGGTCGCCGAACGTGTCGACGGGGGGCCGGGACTGCTGTGCTTCGGCGCGGGCGCCTCCCTGGACCCCGAGGCCGCGCTGGCCGCCGGGCTCTGCGAGATCGCCACCGACTCCGTCAACCTGCGCCGCCGTACCGCCCGCGAGGAGCGCAGGCTGCGCCGCATGGCGGACGACTTCGGCGAGGTGCGTGTGCTCCACGACCACCCACTGCTGTACGGGCTGCCCGAGATGGGACGGTACGCCGGCTTCCTGCTGCGGGACCGGGACGAGGCGGACCGGGTGCCGCTGTCCTCGCTCGCCTCGGGGCCCGGCGCCCTGGTCCCCTCGGCCGATCTGCGGGACGACGTGGAGGCCTGCGTCGAGGCCGTGACCGCGAAGGGGTTCGACGTGGTGGTGGTCGACCAGACCGTCGCCGAGCAGCGGGAACTCGGCTTCCACACGGTCAAGGTCCTGGTGCCCGGCCTGATCCCGATCGACTTCGGCTTCGGCCGCCAGCGCGGTCCGCACCTGCCGCGGGTCCGCACCGCGCTGCGCGAGGCCGGACTGCGCGACGCCGACCTGACCCCGGACGAGCTCAACCCGGCGCCGCACCCCTTCCCGTGAACGCCACCCGACGTCCCCCGGACCACCACTCACCCGTCCACAACGGCCCCCGACCCGAGCCACACCCGTCTTGCGGCGCGCGACACCTGGGGCCGCGGCGGCCACAGACCAACAGAAGCAGAAGAAGAGGGAGTGACCGTGGGATACGCCCATGAGTACGCGACGGCGGTGATGCGGCGGGGCCGGGTCGCCATGGAGCCGGCCGACTTCGTCCCCGACTGGTCCGACCGTCCGCGCAAGGGCAAGTACTTCCCGGGCGCGCCGTCCTTCCCGCTGCCCGACGGCGGCTGCGCCGAGGACGCGACCCTGGACCGGGGCCTGTTCGGCCGGCCGGGCGCCGGAGGGTTCACCCTGCCCCTGCTCGGCGCGATGCTCCGGGACTCCTACGGGCTGACCGGGCGCCGCCTCGCCGTCCAGGCCAACACCGACCTGGGCTCCCTGCCGTTCTACTCCCACGCAAACTGGTCCCGCGGCACCGCCTCCGGCGGCGGCCTCTACCCCATCGGCGTGCACTGGGTCAGCGGCGCGAGCGGGCCCCTCACCCCGGGCGTGTACTACTACGACACCCCGCACCACCGGGTCACCCGACTGCTGTCGGGCGACGTCACCGGAGAGGTCCGTGCCGCCCTCGGCGACCTGGAAGAGGCTGCCGGGACCGACCAGTTCCTCGTCCTCGGTGTGACGTTCTGGCAGAACTCCTTCAAGTACAACAGCTTCTGCTACCACGCCGTGACGATGGACATCGGCGCCCTGGTGCAGACCTGGCGCATGTGGGCCCGTGCGCACGGCCTTGCTCTCGGCACCGCCTTCTGGTTCGACGAACCCCGCCTGGGCCGGCTGCTCGGACTCGCTCCCGAGGAGGACGGAGTCTTCGCCGTCGTACCGCTGCGCTGGGCCGGGACCGGCCCGGCGGCGCCCGCCCCGCCGACGCCCGGCGCCCGCGTGCGGCGGCTGCCCGACGAGAAGTCCCGTCGCGTGCTGTCCTTCCCGACGCTGCACCGCATCCACGCCGCCACCCTGGAGGGCGCCGCCGACCGGCCCGCCCCCGGCGCCCTGGACGGCGCCCTCGCCGCTCCC
>NZ_JBLEBI010000282.1:0-5383 GCF_047340315.1 Streptomyces sp. AF1A | reverse complement strand
GTGCGCAGCACGTTCTCCTGCTCCCCCTCGCCGCGCCGCAGCGTCGGCAGCACCAGCGGGGTGACGCCGCGGGCGGCACAGCAGTCGGTGAGGGACGGGCCCAGCGTGGGGTGCGGGCCGACCTCGACGAAGGTGCGGCAGCCGAGTTCCAGCAGGGTGTCGACGGCCTGCACGAAGCGCACCGGCTCGCGCAGGTTGGCGGCCCAGTGGGCGCCGTCCGCGCACGAGCCGTCGAGCAGCGTGCCGGTGACCGTGGACACCAGCCCGCCGGCGGTGGGGCGCGGCCGGACCAGGTCCCGGGCCGCCTGCGCGAACACGGCGCGCAGCGGCTCCAGGAAGCGGCTGTGGAAGGCGATGTCGCCGGGCAGGACGCGGGCGAAGACCTCGCGCCCGGTCAGCTCCGCCACGATCACCTCGACCGTACCGGCGTCCCCGGCGACGAGCGTGGCCTGCGGGGCGTTCCAGGCGGCGACGTCGGCGGCTCCGCCGTACGTGCCGATCAGCGCCTCGGCCCGGTCGGCGTCGACGCCGAGCAGGGCGGTACGGCCGGTGCCCACGGCCTTGCGCATCAGCTCGCCGCGCAGCCGGGCCAGGCGCAGCGCCTCGGGCAGCTCCAGGGCGCCGGCGGCGGCCGCTGCCGCGATCTCGCCGAGGCTGTGGCCGACGAAGTGGTCGGCCACCAGGCCGCGTTCGGCCAGCAGCCGGGCCAGGGCGATCTGCAGCGCGACCAGCGTGGGCTGGAGGACCGCCGGGTCCGCCAGCTGCGACTCCCCTTCGGATGCGGCCAGTTCGCCCAGCAGGGACCAGCCGGTGGCCGCGAGCAGCGCGTCGTCCGCCGCCTCGAGGACCGCCCGCACGGACGGTTCCCGGGCCATGAGGTCGCGCCCCATGCCCAGCCACTGGTTGCCCTGGCCGGAGAAGACCAGGGCGGTGCGGCCCCGCGCGGGGCCGTGCGGTGCGTCGGCCGCCACCCTCGCGTGGCCGGCCGGAGTCGATGTCGTCACCGGTGCGCTCCAGGCCCCTCAGTCGCCGTCGATGACGGAAAGGGCCTGCTGCGGGTCCCAGTAGTTCTGGGCGCGGTAGATCTTCCCGTCCTTGAACTGGGTCTTGCCGGTGTAGGTCAGCGTGAAGGTCTTGCCGGTCGGCTCCCGGTCGAAGATGTAGCCCTGGTGGGTCACCGTGGTCTTCCAGGCGAGGTGCACGATGTCGTCCTCCCAGCGGACGACCTGCGCGCTGTAATGCGGGGCGAGCTTCTCGCGGACCTCGATCAGGCCGGCCTTGATGCCCTCCAGGTCGGTGCCGTCGTTCTCCAGGGCCAGGGCGGTCTCGTCCGTGAAGTGACGGAATTCCGGGTGGATGAATTCCTCGAGGAGTTCGTCCTTGTGCCCGTTGAGGACCTCGTCGACATAGCGCTGCAGAACGGCTTCCAGCTCTTCCTGGACCTGCGTCATGAGAAGGATTCCCTTCGAACGATTGTCTGCCCGATCGACGCTATGGGGACGCCCGATCCGGCAGCACCCCTATCCGTCCCCTACGCCCGCGGCGGCCGCCCCGTATTTCCGTGACACACCGTCTGACCTGGGGCGCTTTCCGCGGTTTCGAGGGCGGGCGAGAGAACCGGTAGGTCGCATTCCAGCCATGCGCCGGTGAATGCGGTGAAGAAAAACGGCGGCCGCCGTCGGGCCGCACGGCAAAAGGCAGGTCGCCCACGCACGAGTGCTTCGCGCGTGGGCGACCTGCCCATGGGGGGTGGCGACGCCCGGCGGGCGTCAGGTCCGGGAGACGCTCAGGCGGTGGCCTCCCGGGCGAGCGGGCTGTCCGCCTCGGCGGCCTCGGCCTGAGCCGCCCCGGCCGCGGCCTCGGACGTCTCCACCATGCGCGGCAGCAGCACCGCCGCCAGCACCGCACCGAGCACGGCGACGCCGGCGCACACCGCCTCCGAGGCGGTGAAGGCATGCGCGAAGGCGGTCTTCGCGGCGTCCACGGTGTGCTGCGCGGTCGGGTGCGGCAGGGACTTCGCGGCCTGCAGCGCCTGGTCCAGCGAGTGCCTCGCCGGCGCGGGACCGGCGAGCGGGTACGTCGCGGCGTACCGCGCGGCCAGCACGCTGCCGACGACCGCGACGCCGAGCGCCGAACCCATCTCCTGCACGGTGTCGTTCATGGAGGACAGCAGCCCCGACTGCTCGGGCGGGCCGGCGGTCATCAGCACGTCGTTGACGAGCGGCTGCGCCAGGCCCATGCCCGCGCCGACCAGGGCCATCGCGACGACCATCGCGGCGTACCCGTGGTCCTTGGTGAACAGCGCGAACACCCCGTACCCGGCGGCCAGCACGAGCAGGGCCACCACGACCGCGCCGCGCACCCCCACCGCCTTGGACAGCACCGGCGCCAGCGGCGAGCAGATCATCAGCGCCACCGCCATCGGCAGGATCGCGGCGCCGGCGAGCAGCGGCGAGTAGCCGAGCACCAGCTGGAACTGCTGGGTGAGGACGAACAGGCTGCCGGTGAGCGCGAACATCAGCACGGCCATGGTGCCGCTGGAGCCGAGGAAGCGGCTGTTGCGCACCACCGCGAGGTCGACCATCGGGTGCCGAGCGGTCCTCTGCCGCAGCAGGAACAGGCCCATGACGACGACACCGCCGACGAGACCGGTCAGCACCCGGGGCGACGACCAGCCGTAGCGGGGCTGCTCGATCACGCCGTACACCAGGGCGCCGATGCCCACGACGGACAGCACGGTGCTGAGCGCGTCGAGCGGGCGGGCCGCCGGGTCGGTGGACTCCGGTACGAGGGCGGTGGTCCCCAGCACGGCGAGGGCGACCACGACGACGTTGACGAGGTACAGCGAGCCCCACCAGAAGTGTTCCAGCAGCGCGCCGCCGATGAGCGGCCCGGTCACGGCGCCGAGCGCGGTCACCGCGCCCCAGATGCCGATGGCCTTCGGCCGCTCCTCCTCCGAGAAGACGTGCACGAGGATGGAGAGCGTGCCCGGCATGAACGCGGAGGCGCCGGCGCCCATCGCCGCGCGGGCGGCGATGAGTTCCCAGGACCGGGTGGAGAAGGCCGCCGCGACCGAGGCGATGCCGAACACCACGAGACCGGCGATGAGCAGCTTCTTGCGCCCGTACCGGTCGGAGAGGCTGCCGGTCATCATCAGGAGCCCGGCGAGCACGAGCGAGTAGGCGTCCACCATCCACTGGAGCTCACTGGTGCCGGCGTCCAGCTCCCTGCCGAGCGTGGGCAGTGCCACGTTGAGAATGGTCGAGTCGATCGACACGACGAACACCGCGACGGCCAGCACGGCGAGAATCGCCCACCTGCGCGGGTGTCCGCTGCCGGCTCCCTTGTTGTCCACCACAACTCCTCACGCGGCACGGGAGCGCCGCTCGACGACGGTCTGTCGTCACGACGGTAGGAGGGGGCGAAACCGGGGACAACGCGCGTACGCGCCGTTTAGGGGACCCCTATCCCGCGCGGTGCGCACCCCTGAGTGTCCGCGACCGGCCCTCACCGGCCGTACGGTGAACGGGCGGAGGCCGCCGACTCGCGGCCCGGGGGAGGGAACCGCCATGCCGACGCAACCGCTGCCGCGTGACCGGATGTTGATGTTCGGTCAGGTCCGGCTGGGCGACGATCCGAGCCCGGTCCTCACCGAGCTGACGCACTCGGCCGGGACCGGCGCCCGGGTTGGTGAACCCGTCGCCGTCACCCGGACCTTCGTCTGCGACCCGCCGTTCTTCGGCGGCGCCGACATCGGCCGGCTCACCGTGTGCGGCGCGGTCAACTCCCTTGCCGCACAAGGCGCGGAGCCCCGGCAGGTGACTTTGGGCCTGACCGTCGAGGCCGGGCTGCCGGGCACCAGGCTGCGTCAACTCGCCGCTTCCGTACGACGGACGGCCGCCGAGGCCGGTGTCGCGGTGACCGGGGTGCACGCGCGCGTGGTGCGGGCCGGGGACGCCGACCAGCTGTACGTCACCGCCACCGCCGTGGGCGCCGCCCGGCACCGGCCGCCCGACCCCGCGGACACCGCTCCCGGCGACCGCGTGGTGGTCAGCGGCCCGCTCGGCGACCACGAGGCCCATCTTCTCTCCCTGCGCGCCGGGTTGGGCTACGAACACCACGTCTCCAGCCGGTGTGCCCCGCTGGCCGACCTGATCGACGCGGCGCACTCGGCCGCCGGCGGGAGCGTGCGCGCGGTGCGCGAGCCGGCCGAGGGCGGACTCGCCGCCGTCCTCGACGCGGTGGCGGCGGCCGGCTGCACGTCGGTGGAGATCGAGGAGGCGTCCCTGCCGGTACGGCGGGTGACCCGGCTCGCCCTGGACGAACTGGGGCTCGCGCCCTGGGCGGCGGCGAGCCCCGGCACCCTGTGCGTCGTCGTGGCGCCGGAGGCGGTGCCGCCGCTCCTGGCTGCGCTGCGCGCGCACCCCCGGGGCCGCCGGGCGGCCGTGGTCGGCACCGTGCGCCGGGAAACCGAGCACCGGCTGCTCCTGCGCACCCCGGACGGCACCGCGCGCCCCCTACCCACCACCGCGACGCCGGCGGCCCGCGTCCTGTGAAGCGTCGTATCCCTGCGAACGCGGGGCCGGACCGGGCAGCGAGCCGGGACCGGCCGCGCCCGGCCGCCGTGACCACGGCCGGCGCCCGTCGCGTCTACGACCGCCCGCCCGCGCCAGGCATCCGGCAGCCCCGCAGGGACAGCGTCCCGGCGGCCGTCGCCAACAGGGGCAGCAGGGCCAGACCGAGCAGGATGCCGAGGCGGGCCGTGCCCGTCTGGTGGACGGCGTGCCCGGCGCCGGAGGAGACGTAGCCGAAGGCGGCTAGGACGAGGCCGTAGACGAAGGGGGCGAGGGCCAGGCCGGCCGCCTCGCCGGTGGCGAACACCCCGGACAGCACACCGCCGTTGCGGTCGCCGGCGCGGCCGGCGTCCTCGGCGATGCAGTCGGGCAGAAGGGCGTACTGGAAGACCAGTTGCCCGGCGTGTCCCGTGCCGGCGAGCGCCATCGCGGCGAGCACGACCCCGGACGGCACCACGGGCACGGCGAGGAACCCGAGGCAGCCGAAGGCGAACAGGGCGCCGGCCACCGCGTAGGCGCGGTGCGTGCCCAGCCGGGCGCCGAGCCGTGCCCACAGCCGCGCCGTGAGCAGGTCCGGCACGACGAACGCGGCCACCAGCGCGCTGGTCAGCGCCGCGTCGCCGAGCACCTGCCGGGTCGCGTACGGCACTCCGGCCAGCAGCACCCCGGTGGCCAGGGCCTGCGCGGCGGCGGCGCCGAGCAGCGCGAGGAAGCGCCGGTTGGCCCGTACGGCCACGAGGGACCGCCGGACCGAGGCGTCCGCACGGGCGCGGGGCTCGACCGGGGCGGTGCGCGTTCGGCGCGTCGCG
>NZ_JBLEBI010000281.1:0-5454 GCF_047340315.1 Streptomyces sp. AF1A | reverse complement strand
GGGCGTACCGCTTCTCCTGCCAGGACGGTCAGGAGGAGGTACAGGGCGAGGGCCATCCACAGGAAGCCCGGCCAGGCCAGGGTGCGCTGGAGCCAGAAGGGGGCGCCGGAGCGCTCCGTGAGGAGGGCGGCGATGGCCAGGAGCGGGCCGGCGACGAACAGGGCCGTGCCACATCGGCGGGCCCGGCTCCCCGTGCGGGTGGTGTCGCGGACCAGGCGCCGCCAGAGGTACCAGTGCAGGCCCGCCACGACGGCCAGGACGGCCACGACGGCGAGCACGAGGACGACGACCACCCGACCGGCTCCGCTATGACGTCCGGCGCAGTGCCCGCAGCCCGCGCAACCCGATGACCCCGATGGCCGTCCCCAATACGAAGGAGACGATCGCCAGCAGCAGGTGCACCCAGAAGTACGCGGTCGGGTGACCGCCGTGGAAGGCGAGACCGCTGCCGTCCTTGAACAGGTTCTTGACGAAAGTGACCCAGATGAACCAGCTCCACACCCCGAAGGCGAGCAGGAACCAGGAGACCGGGCGGCTGAGCTTCATCACACCAGTATCACCGTCGGCTGTCCGGTTCCGTGTCGGGGGTGGAGGGTGCGGCGGGACTTCACGGCCCTCGGCAGGTACGTTCTCGACCGTGCCCGCACCGAAGAAGACCGGCCGGCGATCGCTGCTGATCACCTCCGCCACCCTGTTGACCCTGTCCGTCACCGCGCCCGCCGCCCTCGCCGCCCCCGGCCCCACCACGAGCCCGACGGCCACACCCCCGGCCCGCATGTCGACGGTGGGCGGCGACCGGCTGGGGCTGCCGGGCACCCAGGTGAATCTCGCGCCCGGTGTCCCCGTGCTGCCCAAGGACCTCACCGCCCGCTCGTGGATCGTCTCCGACGCCGAGTCCGGCGAGGTGCTGGCCTCGCACAACGCCCACTGGCGGCTGCCCCCGGCGAGCACGCTGAAGATGCTGTTCGCGGACACCCTGCTCCCCCGGTTCCCGAAGACAATGGAGCACAAGGTCGTGCCGTCGGACCTCGCGGGCATGGGTGTCGGCTCCAGCGTGGTCGGGATAAAGGCGGGGCACACCTACAGCGTCCGCGACCTGTGGCTCGGGGTGTTCCTGCGCTCGGGCAACGACGCCGTGCACGTGCTGTCGGCGATGAACCAGGGTGTCTCGCAGACCGTCCGGGACATGCAGGACCACGCCGACGAACTGCAGGCCCTGGACACGCACGTGGTCAGCCCGGACGGCTACGACGAGCCGGGGCAGGTGTCGTCGGCGTACGACCTGACCCTGTTCGCCCGGTCCGGTCTGCAGAAGAAGGACTTCCGCGACTACTGCTCGACGGTGCAGGCGACGTTCGAGTCCGGGACGATCCGCAACACCAACCGGCTGCTGAGCGGCGACACCGACGTCCCCGTCTACCGGGGCATCGCGGGCGTGAAGAACGGCAACACCACCAACGCGGGCGCCACCTTCACCGGGGTCGCCGAGCGGAACGGCAAGGTGCTGCTCGTCACCGTGATGAACCCGCAGAAGCACGAGCACAACGAGGTCTACAAGGAGGCCGCCAAGCTGCTCGACTGGGGCTTCCAGGCGGCCGGCAAGGTGCAGCCGGTGGGCGCGCTGGTGCCGCCGAAGAACGCGGTACCCGCCTCCGCCGCGCCCAGCGCCTCCGGCCGGGTCCCCACCGGAACCCATGGCTCCGGCTCGAAGCCGGTGAGCGCGGCCGCCCGGTCCGGGTCCAGCGGTGTCGGCACCGCCCTGGCCGTCGCGGGCGGGCTGCTGGTGCTGCTCGCCGGCGCGGCGTTCCTGGTCAACCGCCGGTGGCCGCTGCCGGATCTGATGCGTCGTCGGCCACGGCCGTGACGGGCGCCCCCGCGCTCCGCGCCGCCGTCCAGGCGGGGCGGTACGGCACCAGTTCCGCCAGCGCGACGGGAAGGCCCCCGAAAGTGCTCCATGTCGGCGTACCCCGGAACCGCGGGACGGCGGACAGGGGCGGTCCCGCCTTCGGGTGACGTTTGCCCGAACGAGGTGACGTTTCATACGTAATCGATCACATATGGGCGATACGGTCGCGTGCATGCCTGTGAAGGACGCCTTCGGCCTCCCCCAGTCCCTGCTCGTCCTCGGCGGCACGTCCGAGATCGCGCTCGCCACCGTCCGCCGGCTGATCGCGCGCCGCGCCCGCACGGTGTGGCTGGCCGGCCGCCCCTCGTCCGGCCTGGAGCAGGCCGCCGTGAGCCTGCGCGCCCTCGGCGCGGACGTCCGCACGGTCGACTTCGACGCCCTCGACCCCGAGTCCCACGAGACCGCCCTCGGCAAGGTCTTCGCCGAGGGCGCCGTCGACACGGTGCTGCTCGCGTTCGGCGTCCTCGGGGACCAGGCGCACGACGAGCGCGACCCGCTGCGCGCCGTACGGGTCGCCCAGACCAACTACACCGGGGCCGTCTCCGCCGGCCTGGTCGCCGCCCGCGCCCTGCAGGCACAGGGCCACGGCTCCCTCGTGGTCCTCTCCGCCGCCGCCGGGGAGCGCGCCCGCCGCGCCGACTTCATCTACGGCTCCAGCAAGGCCGGCCTCGACACCTTCGCGCAGGGCCTCGGCGACGCGCTCTACGGCACCGGCGTGCACGTCATGGTCGTACGCCCCGGATTCGTCCGTACGAGGATGACGGCGGGCCGGGCGCGCGAGCCCCTCGCCACGACCCCGGAGGCGGTCGCCACGGCGATCGAGCTGGGTCTGCGCAGACGCTCGGAGGCCGTATGGGTGCCGGGCCTGCTGCGGCTCGTCATGTCGGTGCTGCGGCACACGCCGAGGGCGCTGTTCCGGAGACTGCCGCTGTAGCGCCCTGCGGAGGCGCCGAACCGCGGAACGGCGACCACGGCGCCGCGGACGCCGGACGGGCGGTCCGGTCCCTACGACACCGCGCTGCGACCCACCCCGCGCAGCGCCTGCGACGGCACCACACATCCCCCGAACGTGTACTCACGCAGCTTGCGCCACACCCCGTCCGCGCCCTGCTCGTACAGCGCGAAGCCGGTGCACGGCCACTCCGCCTCGAAGCCGGCCAGCTCCGCGAAGGCGCGGTCCATCGCGGCCTCGTCGATGCCGTGCGCCACGGTGACGTGCGGGTGGTACGGGAACTGCAGCTCGCGCGCCACCGGCCCGGAGGCGTCCCGCACCCGCTGCTGGAGCCGGGCGCACTCCTCGGCGCCCCGGACGACGCGGACGTAGACCACCGGGGACAGCGGACGAAACGTGCCGGTGCCGCACAGCCGCATCGGGAACGGCCGGCCGGCCGCCGCGACCCCGGTGAGGTGCGCCTCGACGGCGGGCAGTTGGGCCTCGTCCACCTCGGTCGGCGGCAGCAGGGTGACGTGCGTGGGGATGCCGTGCGCCGCGGCGTCGCCGAAGCCCGCGCGCCGCTCCTGGAGCAGGCTGCCGTGTGGCTCCGGGACCGCGATCGACACGCCGATCGTTACGGTCCCCACGTCGTCTCCCGTCGTCGCGTCTGTCGTCTTGTCGGCCGTCTCGTCCGGGGCCGTCGGATATCGACTGTACGGCCCCGGATGTCCTGTGGGCAGGCGCGGCGAAGGTGATGTACAGCGCTCTGCCCACTCGGACCGGCGCACGGCCCTGCGCCCCGGCACCGGTCCCTGCTTCCGCGCACTTCCCGGCAGGAGCCCTCAGTGCTTCGCCGGCAGGAATCCGACCCGGTCGTACGCCTGCGCGAGCGTCTCCGCGGCGACGGCGCGCGCCTTCTCCGCGCCCTTGGCCAGGATCGAGTCGAGCGTCTCGGCGTCGTCCAGGTACTGCTGGGTGCGCTCGCGGAACGGCGTCACGAACTCGACCATGACCTCGGCGAGGTCGGTCTTGAGGGCGCCGTACATCTTGCCCTCGTACTCCCGCTCCAGCTCGGCGATCGACCTGCCGGTGAGGGTGGAGTAGATGGTCAGGAGGTTCGAGATGCCCGGCTTGTTCTCCGCGTCGTACCGGATCACGGTGTCGGTGTCGGTGACGGCGCTCTTGACCTTCTTGGCGGTGGTCTTCGGCTCGTCGAGCAGGTTGATCAGGCCCTTCGGCGTGGACGCCGACTTGCTCATCTTGATCGACGGGTCCTGCAGGTCGTAGATCTTCGCCGTCTCCTTGAGGATGTACGGCGCCGGGACCGTGAACGTCTGTCCGAAGCGTCCGTTGAAGCGCTCGGCCAGGTCGCGGGTCAGCTCGATGTGCTGGCGCTGGTCCTCGCCCACCGGCACCTCGTTGGCCTGGTACAGCAGGATGTCGGCGACCTGCAGGATCGGGTACGTGAACAGGCCGACGGAGGCCCGCTCGGCGCCCTGCTTGGCGGCCTTGTCCTTGAACTGGGTCATGCGGCCGGCCTCGCCGAAGCCGGTGAGGCAGTTCATCACCCAGGCGAGCTGGGCGTGCTCCGGTACGTGGCTCTGCACGAAGAGCGTGCACCGGTCCGGGTCCAGACCCGCGGCCAGCAGCTGCGCGGCGGCGAGCCGGGTGTTGGCCCGCAGCTCCTTCGGGTCCTGCGGGACCGTGATCGCGTGCAGGTCGACGACCATGTAGAACGCGTCGTGGGTCTCCTGCAGGGCAACCCACTGGCGGACGGCGCCGAGGTAGTTGCCGAGGTGGAACGAGCCGGCGGTGGGCTGGATACCGGAGAGCACGCGCGGACTGCTCGGCATGGCGAAGCCATTCCCCTGAGGGTGGTGGTGGGCGACGGGCGGGCGGTCGTTGGCCATGTTCACCATTCTCTCAGGTACGGAGGCCCGATCCGGAACGGGTCCGGAACAGGTGGGAACCGAATCGTCCCCCGCGGTGTAACAAGGGTGTGAGGACGCGGGAGGGGGGCCGCATCGTCGATGAGGCCGCGGTGATCGCTCGCGTGCGCGCCGGGGAGCCGGAGGCGTACGCGGAGCTGGTGCGGGCCCACACGGGCATCGCGCTCAGGGCGGCCGCCGCGCTCGGCGCGGGGGCGGACGCGGAGGACGTGGTGCAGCAGGCCTTCGTGAAGGCGTACTGCTCGCTGGGCCGGTTCCGGGACGGCGCGTCCTTCCGGCCGTGGCTGCTGGCGATCGTGGCCAACGAGGCGAGGAACACGATGCGCACGGCGGCCCGGCAGCGGACGCTCGCCGGCCGGGAGGCGGCCTTCGCCGGGGCCGAGCCGCTGATACCGGACGCGGCGGACCCGGCGGTCGCCACGCTGGAGTCGGAGCGGCGCGCGGCTCTGCTGTGCGCGCTGGAGCGGCTGAGCGAGGAGCACCGCCTGGTCGTCACCTACCGCTATCTCCTGGAGATGGACGAGTCCGAAACCGCCGAGGCCCTGGGCTGGCCGCGGGGCACGGTCAAGTCCCGCCTGAACCGCGCCCTGCGCAAGCTGGGCCGCCTGCTGCCGGACTTCGAGCCCCGGGAAGGGGGTGATGAGCGTGAGTGAGCAGGGCTCTTC
>NZ_JBLEBI010000280.1:0-5472 GCF_047340315.1 Streptomyces sp. AF1A | reverse complement strand
AGACCTCCTCCAGCAGCTCCGCGAGCACCTCCTCGTTGGTCCACTTCGCCCGCCACCCGGCGTCGTGCAGCCGGCTCCCGCTGACCACCCACGGGTACATCGTGTACGCCAGGTCCCCGGCCGGGGACGGAGTGAGCCCGATCCGGTGCAGCCGGGCCGCCGCGCCGAGCGCGACCGCCGACGGCAGCTCCATGCGCCGGATCCCGCTCAGCTCCTCGACCTCCTCCTGCTCCAGCCAGCCGTCGCAGCCGACGGCGAGTTCCCCGTCGACCTTCTCCAGCACGGCGTATTCCAGGGCGCTGCACAGGTCCTCGACGTGGCAGAACTGCCAGGCGGGCCGCGACCCGGCGACGACGAGCAGCCGCGGCGACTCGAAGTACCGGGTCAGCGCGGTGTCCGTGCCGCCGACGAGCACGGCGGGCCGCACGACGGTGACGTTGAGCCCCGGATGGGCGCGCGGCGCCCGGCGGGCCAGGCGCTCGATCTCCAGCAGGTCCCCGACGCCCGTGGCCTCCGCCGTCGCCCGCAGTTCGGCGTCCTCCGACAGGGGCAGCTCGTTGTCCGGCAGCGCCCCGTAGACCATCGCCGAGGTGCACAGCACCACCCGGTGCACCCCGGCCGCGGCGGCGGCGGTCAGCACGGTCTGCGTCCCCCGGACGTTGTACGCGGTGCGTGCGGCCGGGTCGCTGCCCAGGTCCAGGTCGAGGGCGAGGTGCACGACCACGTCGACGCCCCGCAGCTTGTCCGCGACGGCCGGGTCGCGCACGTCGATGATGTGCCACTGGGCCTCGGCGCACTCGCCGCGCCGCTCGTCGATCGCGACGACCCGCCTGATCTCCTCCGACGCGGCGAGCCGCTCGGTGAGCAGGGCGCCGACGCCGGCGGCGGCGCCGGTGACCGCGACGACGGGCCCGCGCACGACGGGAGGGGTCACGTGGTTTCGCGCTGCGCGAACCTGCGGATCTGGGGAACTCACCGGGCGTCTCCAGCGGTTGTCTTCAGTACGAGCGCGTGCGAGGCGCGCATACCAGGTGCATCCATCCTGCCGCAGGCCGTCCGTGGGCGAAGCACCGAGGCCCGATCGGGTCCAGGTGTCTACGCTGGTGGTGTTGTCGGGCAGCCGCGCCGCCGGAGAGACACCGGCGGCCTTACCAGCCGAGGAATCCCGTGAGTGACACCCCATTCGGATTCGGCCTTCCGCCGGAGGAGCCGGAAGACGGCGACGAGGGCAAGAAGAAGGACCAGGAGAGCGGTGGTGGGCAGGGACCGGCCAACCCGTTCGGCTTCGGCGGCCTGCCCGGAGCCGGAGGCTTTGGCGGCCCCGGCGCCGACAATCCGCTCGCAGCCATGTTCGGTTCCCTGAACCCCACCGACCTGGGCGCCGCGTTCCAGCAGCTGGGCCAGATGCTCTCCTACGAGGGCGGCCCGGTGAACTGGGACATGGCCAAGCAGATCGCCCGCCAGACGGTCGCCCAGGGCACGCCGGACGGCACGAAGGACGCCAGTGTGGGCCCTGCCGAGCGCAGGGCGGTCGAGGAGGCCGTGCGCCTGGCCGACCTGTGGCTGGACGACGCGACGTCCCTGCCGTCGGGCTCCGCCTCGGCGGTGGCCTGGTCCCGCGCGGAGTGGGTCGAGGCGACCCTGCCCGCGTGGCAGGAGCTGGTCGACCCGGTCGCCGAGCGGGTCGGCGCGGCCATGGGCGACGTGCTGCCGGAGGAGATGCAGGCCATGGCGGGCCCGCTGATCGGCATGATGCGCTCGATGGGCGGCGCCATGTTCGGCACGCAGATCGGGCAGGCCGTCGGCGTGCTCGCGGGCGAGGTCGTCGGCTCCACCGACATCGGCCTGCCGCTCGGCCCGGCCGGCAAGGCCGCGCTGCTCCCGGCGAACGTGGACGCGTTCGGCAGGGACCTCGGCGTGCCGCAGGAGGAGGTGCGGCTCTACCTGGCCCTGCGCGAGGCCGCCCACCAGCGCCTGTTCGCGCACGTGCCGTGGCTGCGCTCGCACCTGTTCGGCGCGGTCGACGGGTACGCGCGCGGGATCAAGGTCGACACGGCCAAGCTGGAGGACGTGGTCGGCCAGTTCGACCCGCAGAACCCGGAGCAGCTGCAGGACGCGCTGCAGCAGGGCATGTTCCAGCCCGAGGACACGCCCGAGCAGAAGGCGGCGCTGGCCCGTCTGGAGACCGCGCTGGCGCTCGTCGAGGGCTGGGTGGACGCCGTGGTCCACGCGGCCGCGAAACCGCGTCTGTCGTCCGCGGACGCCCTGCGCGAGACCCTGCGCCGGCGCCGGGCCACCGGTGGCCCGGCGGAGCAGACGTTCGCCACGCTGATCGGCTTGGAGCTGCGCCCGCGCCGGCTGCGCGACGCCTCCCGCCTGTGGGCCTCGCTCACGGACGCGCGCGGGGTCGACGGCCGGGACGGCCTGTGGGCCCACCCGGACATGCTGCCGACGGCCGGCGACCTGGACGACCCGGACGGCTTCGTGCACCGCGAGCAGATGGACTTCTCCGAGCTGGACAAGATGCTCGGCGAGGCGGCGGGCAAGCCCGATCTGCGCAAGAAGGACGACAGCGAGGCCCAGGGCGAGGACACCGAGTGAGGCTCCACGACGACGCGGTCCTCGTCCTGAAGGAGTACGGGGCCCAGGAGGAGCTGCGCCAGGTCTACCTGGACCACCTTCAGGCGCACCCGGACGGCATGTGGAAGGCCTGCGCGGACGGGCACATCACGGCGAGCGCCCTGGTGATCGCCCCGGAGCGCGGCGAGGTGCTGCTCACCCTGCACCGCAAGCTGCGGATGTGGCTGCAGATGGGCGGTCACTGCGAGCCGGGCGACGCCACCCTGGCCGACGCGGCGCTGCGCGAGGGGACGGAGGAGTCGGGCATCGCCGGGCTGGCCCTGCTGCCCGGCGGGCCGGTGCGCCTGGACCGTCATCTCACGCCCTGCGCCTGGCACCTGGACGTGCAGTACGCGGCCGTCGCGCCGCGCGGTGCCGAGGAGGCGATCAGCGACGAGTCCCTCGACCTGCGCTGGTTCGCCTACGACGAGGTGCCCGAGGTCGCCGACACATCGGTCGTACGCCTGGTCGAAGCGGCGCGGGCCAGGCTCTGAGGAGGTGAGGGCGACCGCCCCCCTCGGTCGCCCTCACCCCGTGCTCAGCTCCAGACGTTGCCCTGGTTCTGCCCGCGGGCACCGTGCTGGCCCATGCCGAACTGGGCGGCGAGGCCCTGACCGATCACCGCGTTCTGCGGCGGCAGCAGCTCGCTCGGCTGCACCAGCGCGAACCCGGTGCCCATGAAGCTCAGCTCCCAGCCCTCACCGGTGTTGCCGCGCCGGCGCCACACCCCGGAGGAGTGCGTCTGGGCCTGCATCTGCACCCGCAGCCCGGTGGACCAGGCGACGATGGCGTCTGCGTCGCAGTTGACGTACCGGTCGGGCGTGACCTGCATCAGCAGCGGCGCGCCGGAGGTCATCAGGGCGACCCTGCCGCGGCCGGTGATGTTCAGCTGGTACTTCCCGGAGCCGGAAATGCCGTAGAGGCTGTCGACGGCGATGACCTCGTGGTGCAGCGAGGAGTCCATGGCGAGGACGTAGGAGCTGTCGACGGTCAGCCCGTCCTGCTCGACGTCCATGATGTGCACGTGCTGGGCGAGGTTGGCGAGGTAGACGGTGCCCTGGCCGTGACAGCGCATCAGGTCCAGGCCCTCGCCGGTGTGGGCACGCGCGCGTGCCTGGTGGTTGCTGCGGTACTCGGCGTCGAACTCGACGAGGCCCTGGTAGGCGACCATGGTGCCCTTGCGGGCGAGGATGTCGTCGTGGCCCTCGATGACGACCCGCAGAAGCTGCGAGTTCTGCAGGCTCCAGCGCTCCTGCGTCTGGAGGTCGTTGTACTGGAAAAGCGGGCTCTGCATGGTGTGGTGACTCCCCCTCAGCCCCGGAACCGGAGGCGGTCGGTGCTGTCCTCGCTGGGCTGGACGACGACGATGCCCTGTCCGGAGAAGGCCATCTGGTAGGCCTCGCCGCTGCCCCGGCCGATCAGCGACTGCGCCTTGAAGCTGCGCTTGCCCTTCACCTTCAGGTTCGGCGACCAGGCGACGAGCGCGTCCGGGTCGACGTACGTCTCGTCCTCGCCGCCGCCGCAGTCGACGACGATCGGCTCGCCCCGGGAGGTCAGCGCGACCCAGCCCTGCCCGGAGATGCGGGTGTTCCACAACCCCTGTCCGGCGAACTTCGCGAGCCCCTTCACCCGTTCGACGCCCCAGTCGAGGTGGGCGTCGAAGGCGAGCAGGTTGGTGGCGTTGACGGAGATGCCGTCGCCGGCCAGGTTGATCACGACGACGTTGGCGCCGTAGTCGGCGAGGTAGAGCAGGCCGTCCCCGGAGCACTTCATCAGGGGGGCGCCCTCGCCGGTGATCCAGTCGCGGGCGATCTGGCGGACGGCAGGCGGGTTCGGCTCGTACTGGACGAAGCCTTCGTAGGCGACCATCGACCCCACGCGCGCGAGGAGGTCGTGCCCGGTCTGCATGGCGACCTTGAGCATGTGGTTGCCGTGATTCTCCATGCGGGCGGTGACGGGTGCGGGGGCGAAGCCCGCGAGCGACTGGTTCATGACGGGCTCCCTCAGACCTCGTACGGCTGGACGACGATGAAGTTGCCGGGCGCGCCCCGGAACTGCAGGTTGACGCTCTCGCCGGTGTCGCCGGGGTAGGCGTTGCGGCGCATGCGGACCTGGCTGGAGACGATCACCTGGGAGGCCGCCGACCAGGCCACCACCGCGTTGCAGTCGGCGAAGGTGGTCGGCGTGACCGGCAGCACCACGGGCGTGCCGTGCGTCTTGACGACGATCGTGCCGGTGCCCTGGAACTGCATGGTGAACAGCGCGCCGCCGGGAATGCCGTGGCCCTCGATGCGGCGGACCTCGTACTGCAGGCTCTCGTCGAAGGCGAGGACGTTCTCCGCGGACACGCAGATCGCGTCGCCCTGCAGTTCGACGGGGTGCAGGTGGGTGGAGTTCTCGGCGAGGAACACCTGGCCCTGGCCGGTGCAGCGCATCAGCTGCATCTCCTGGCCGGTGGCGTTGCCGACGATCCGCCCGGCGAACCCGGCGCCCTTGTAACCGAAGTCGACCTTGCCCTGGTAGAGCACCATGCTGCCCTGCCGTGCCAGCACGGGCTGCCCGCCGACGCCGAGGTCGACGCGGACGAGCTTGTGGTTCTGCTGGGTCCAGCGCTGCCCGGTGGGCTTCTCCTTGAACATCTGCAGTGCGGCGGACACTCCCCCGCCGCCCTGCGGCACACCCTGCGGCACGCCGTAGGCGGCGGCCTGCTGTGCGGGCACGTGCCCGTAGCCGGGCGGCATGGGAGGGGCCGGCGGGCCGCCGTGTGAGGGCTGCCGGCCGTAGCCCGGAGGCAGCGGCGCGGTCGGCTGCCCGCCGTACGACGGCTGCTGCGGCGGCTGGCCGTAGGGCGCG
>NZ_JBLEBI010000028.1:0-56039 GCF_047340315.1 Streptomyces sp. AF1A | reverse complement strand
CCCGGCGCCCGGTGCCGCACCCCAGGAGGCGGTCACGGCTGCGGGCGAAGGCCCGGTCCGGCGGGAACCGGAGACGGGGCGGGACGCGTCGGCGGTGCACTCGTTCACCGCCGACGACCGGGACGTCCGGGCCGTCCCCGCCCTGCCCACCCGGGTCCGCCAGGCCCCGCTCGTGCGGGAGCCGAGGGAGCCGCCGACGCGGAGCGAGGACGGGCGGGAGCCCGACGCCGAGGAGATGCGGACGATCTTCGGCGCCTTCCAGCGCGGACTCGACCGTGGCCGTAGGGGGCTGCCCGCGCACACCCACGTCGACGAAGGGACGGACACCGACGATGCACGCTGAGGACCAGAACCCGGAGCAGTCCGCCGTACCCGCCGGAGCGCCCGGCACGGACCTCGGCTGGCTGCTGGACGACCTCGTGGCGCGCACCGACCACGTCCGGCAGGCCGTGCTGCTCACCGCCGACGGCCTCCCGCTCAGCACCTCGGACGGCATGCGCCGGCGCGACATCGAGCACCTGGCCGCCGTCTGCTCCGGCTTCCACGGCCTCGCCCGGTCGGCGGGGGAGCGGTTCGGGGCGGGCGAGGTGCGCCAGACCATGGTGATGCTCGACGACGCCTATCTGTTCATCACCCCGGCCGGACACGGCAGCCGCCTCGCCGTCCTCAGCGAGGCCCGGACCGACGTCGGGCAGCTCGCCCACGAGATGGCCCTGCTCGTCCGCCGCCTCGGCCGCCACCTGGACGCCGCCGCCCGCACCACCCCGTGACGCCGCCGTGAGCGACGAGCACTGGTATGAGGACGAGACCGGGCCGATGGTGCGTCCCTACACGGTGACCAGGGGCCGCACCCGGCCGTCGGAGCGGCACGCCATCGACCTGATGTCCCGTGTCACCGCGCTGGAGGCGGACCCGCCCGGCGCCGGCATCGACCACGCCCGCACCGCCCTCCTCGAACTGATCCGGCGCGGCCCCCGCCCGGTCGTGGAGCTGGCCGCGGACGCCGACCTGCCCCTCACGGTGGTCCGCGTGCTGCTCGGCGACCTCGCCGAGGCCGGCCTGATCCGCATCGACGCGCCCCGCCGCCTGCCGGTCACCGGCCCGGCCGCCGAGCCCGGGCTGCTGCGGGAGATCGTGGAGCGGCTGCGCGAGATCTAGTGCCGTGTCACAGCCCCGTACGAGAACGGTGCCGACCGGAACGCGACCCCTGCCGCCGGGCTCTCAGGAAACGGAAAGTCACCCGACCACCGAGGGGGAACCATGCGCGTCCACAAGCTCTCGCTGCTCGCCGTCGCCGTCGTCGCGGGCCTGTCGCTCACCGCCTGCCAGGGCAGCGGTGACGACAAGGCCGCCGGCCCGACCGGCTCCTCGACCCCGGGCTCCGGCTCCCGGCAGCCGGCCTCGGCCTCCCCGGGCACCGGCGGCGGCAACGCGTCCGCCGGGGCGAGCACTGGCACCGGGCACTCGGGCGCCGGCGGCGCCTCGGCCGCGGGCGGCGCGTCCGGCGCCTGCAAGACCTCCCAGCTGGCGTTCGGCACCTCCGGCGGCATGGCCGAGGGCACGCTCATCGTGAACCTGAAGAACACCGGCCCGGCCACCTGCACCCTCAAGGGCTTCCCCGGCGCCGACCTGAAGAGCAAGGACGGCACCGTCAGCGCCGGCCGCAGCAGGCTCGCGGCGCCTTTGGCCGCCCTCAAGCCGGGGGAGGAGACCCGGTTCACCCTGCACTACCCGCCGAACAACTCCGGCGGCAGCGGCGAGACCTTCACCAGCCTCGTCGTCACCCCGCCCGGCGAGACCCACTCCCACACCCTGCCCGTGCGCATCACCGTTCCCGTCACCGACGGTTCCGGCACCGCCATCACCGTCGATCCGGTCGGCACCGGGAAGTAGCCGCCCCCGGCCGGGACGGCGGCATGCCCCCCGGGACCACCGCCGGCCCGGCCCCGCCGGCGGTGGTCCGGGCGCAGCCCGCAACGAATCGCCGCCGAACCCGCGCCGCACGCAACGAAGCGCGCATCGGCGCGCAACGGCTCCTCCTTGTCCGGCCCGGCGCGGCGACCGTACCTTCTAGGTGACCCCGAACGTCCCGTACCGGTGAGGAAGACCCATGCGCACCGCCCTGCTCCAGAGCTCCGGCCGCCCGGGCTCCGTCGCCGAGAACCTCGAGGTCCTCGACGCGGCCGCGGGCCGTGCCGCCGCCGCGGGCGCCGCGCTGCTGGCCGCGCCGGAGATGTTCCTCACCGGGTACGCGATTGGCGACGACATCGCCCGCCTCGCCGAGCCCGCCGACGGCGGCTCCGCCGACGCGGTCGCCGAGACCGCCGCCCGGCACGGCCTGGCGATCGTCTACGGCTACCCGGAGCGCGACGGCGAGACCGTCTACAACTCCGCACAGCTGATCTCCGCCGACGGGGCGCGGCTCGCGAACTACCGCAAGACCCACCTCTTCGGCTGCGCCGAGCGCGACCACTTCACCCCGGGCGAGCAGTCGCTCGTCCAGGCCCGGCTGGGCGGCCTGACCGTCGGCATCATGATCTGCTACGACGTCGAGTTCCCGGAGAACGCGCGCGCCCACGCCCTGGCCGGCACCGACCTGCTCGTCGTGCCGACGGCGAACATGCACCCGTTCCAGTTCGTCGCCGAGTCGATGGTGCCGGTGCGTGCCTGGGAGAACCAGATGTACGTCGCGTACGTCAACCGGGTCGGCCCCGAGGGCGAGTTCGAGTTCTTCGGGCTCTCCGCCCTCGCCGGCCCCGACGGCATCGCCCGCACGCGCGCCGGCCGCGGCGAGGAACTGGTGGTCGCCGACGTCGACCCCGCCTTCCTGGCCGCCTCCCGCGAGGCCAACCCGTACCTGAAGGACCGCCGCCCCGGTCTGTACGGCTCTCTCGTCTGAACCCCTCCAAGCCCTCCCCGTACCACCCCGTGCAAGGAGTCCGTACCCCATGACGTCCACGGTGCCCAACGCCGTCGAGCACACCGACGCGCAGCAGCCGCCGATCACCATGTTCGGCCCGGACTTCCCCTACGCCTACGACGACTACCTCGCCCACCCGGCGGGCCTGGGCCAGGTACCCGCGACCGAGCACGGCACCGAGGTCGCGATCATCGGCGGCGGCCTGTCCGGCATCGTCGCCGCCTACGAGCTGATGAAGATGGGCCTCAAGCCCGTCGTCTACGAGGCCGACCGGATCGGCGGCCGGCTGCGCACCGTAGGCTTCGAGGGCTGCGACGAGTCGCTGACCGCCGAGATGGGCGCGATGCGCTTCCCGCCGTCCTCCACCGCCCTCCAGCACTACATCGACCTGGTCGGCCTGGAGACCAGGCCCTTCCCGAACCCGCTGGCCGAGGCCACCCCCTCCACCGTCGTGGACCTCAAGGGCGAGTCGCACTACGCCGAGACCGTCGACGACCTGCCGCAGGTCTACCGGGACGTCGCGGACGCCTGGAACAAGTGCCTCGAAGAGGGCGCCGACTTCTCCGACATGAACCGCGCCATGCGCGAGCGTGACGTCCCGCGCATCCGCGAGATCTGGGCCCGGCTGGTGGAGAAGCTGGACAACCAGACCTTCTACGGCTTCCTGTGCGACTCCGAGGCCTTCAGGTCCTTCCGGCACCGCGAGATCTTCGGCCAGGTCGGCTTCGGCACCGGCGGCTGGGACACCGACTTCCCCAACTCCATCCTGGAGATCCTGCGCGTCGTCTACACCGAGGCCGACGACCACCACCGCGGCATCGTCGACGGCTCGCAGCAACTGCCGCTGCGCCTGTGGGAGCGCGAGCCGGAGAAGATCGTCCACTGGCCGTACGGCACCTCGCTGAAGTCCCTGCACGTGAACGGCGAGCCGCGCCCGGCCGTGACCCGGCTGCACCGCACCGCCGGCAACCAGATCACGGTGACGGACGCGAACGGCGACATCCGCACCTACAAGGCGGCGATCTTCACCGCCCAGTCCTGGATGCTGCTGTCCAAGATCCAGTGCGACGACGAGCTGTTCCCGATCGACCACTGGACCGCGATCGAGCGCACCCACTACATGGAGTCCTCCAAGCTCTTCGTCCCGGTCGACCGGCCGTTCTGGCTGGACAAGGACGAGGAGACCGGCCGGGACGTGATGTCGATGACGCTGACGGACCGCATGACCCGCGGCACGTACCTGCTCGACAACGGTCCCGACCGGCCCGCCGTCATCTGCCTCTCCTACACCTGGTGCGACGACAGCCTGAAGTGGCTGCCCCTGTCCGCGAACGAGCGGATGGAGGTCATGCTGAAGTCGCTGGGCGAGATCTACCCGAAGGTCGACATCAGGAAGCACATCATCGGCGGCCCGGTGACCGTCTCCTGGGAGAACGAGCCCTACTTCATGGGCGCGTTCAAGGCCAACCTGCCCGGCCACTACCGCTACCAGCGGCGCCTGTTCACGCACTTCATGCAGGACCGGCTGCCGGAGGACAAGCGGGGCATCTTCCTCGCCGGCGACGACATCTCCTGGACCGCCGGATGGGCCGAGGGCGCCGTGCAGACCGCGCTGAACGCCGTCTGGGGCGTCATGCACCACTTCGGGGGCTCGACCGACGCGGCCAACCCCGGCCCCGGCGACGTGTACGACGAGATCGCGCCCGTGGAGCTCCCCGAGGACTAGACCGCTCGTTCGAACCGGCTCCACCTGCCGGTCCGCGTCCTCCGCTCCGTGCCGCGCGGAGATCATGCCCCGCCCCCACCCCGTCCCGGGCGTGAAGGCGATGCCACGAAGCAACCGGGTCCTCGTATCGGGGCTCTGACGTGATGGCCGTCAAGGGCACCGAGAGGGGAGACGGGGCATGCGCTCATCCACACTGGCGCGGCGGGTCGGGCTGCCGATGGCGGCTGCCCTCGTGGGAGTGGCCGCCGTGTCATGTGACGGCGGCAGCGGCGCGACGCCGCGGGCGGCCGCGTCCCGTGTCGCCGTCGAGCACGGCTACGAGGCGGCCTACGACGCCGGATGGAGCACCGGCAGACGGCTCTTCGCGGACGGCGGCAAGGGCGCCGCGGTCCGCGAGGTGGTGTGGGGCGGCTGTGCCCGCCGGTCCCTCACGGCTCAGCCGCAGAGCGTGGTGGAGAGGGACCGCGGGGCCTGGGTGATGGGCTGCAAGCACGCGGTGGGGACGGGAGCGGAGCGTCGTCCGCCCGCAGGGCCGGTGACGCGCCGCCGGCCCGACCCGGACCTGCTGGCCCGTTTCCGCTCCTGGGCCGCAGAGATCGGAGCGGAGCAGTCCGCGCGGCGGGCCGCCGAGGCGGTTCTCGTCCACCTCGGCGACCGCGACTACGACGTCGAACTCACCACCGGCTACACCGACAGGAGTGCGAAGACCGACGTGAAACGGTTGGCCGACACGTTCGCGACCTGGTGGGACGGCGACGACGGCGACAACGCCACCGCCTGGAACCTCATCCTCGTGGCCCGGGACGGCAAGCGCCTCACCACCCGGAGCCTGTGAGAACGAAGGCACCCGGCCGGCCTCCGAAGGCCTGGGCGGCCGAGATCACACCCCGGCCGCCCTGACCTTCTCGTACACCTCCGCGGCGACGTCCTTCAGCTCCTCGGCGTCCCGCACGCCGCTCTGCAGGTCGACCAGGATCTCCTCCAGCCCGATCCGCTCGTACGCGAGAAGGTCCTCGACGATCTGGTCCACGCTGCCGTGGAACGGGCGCCGGCCCGCGGCCTCGCCGGCCCCGGCCGAGTAGCGCGCGTTCACCCGGAGCACCGTCCTGATCGGCTGCCGCCGGCCGCGCTCGGCGGCCAGGTCCCGCAACGCGTCCCACTGACCCGCGACCTGCTCGACGCCCATGGCCGTCGGCAGCCAGCCGTCGGCGTGCTCGACGAGCCGCTCCCGCGCCTTGCGGGTGCTCGCGGCCAGCAGGATCGGGATGGGCCGGGCGGGCTTGGGCCCGACGACAGCCGACGTGATCCGGCTGACGGGGCCGTCGTGGACGACCGGGTCCGGGCCCCACACCGCACGGCACACCGCGATGATCTCGTCCAGCACCCGGCCGCGCTCCTCGAACGGCCGTACGCCCGAGGCCGCGTACTCGTCCAGCGACCAGCCGGTGCCGAATCCCGCGATCAACCGGCCGCCGCCGGCCGCGTCCAGCGTGGCGAGGGCCTTGGCGAGCTGGAACGGCAGGTGCAGCGGAGCCACCAGGACGCTCGTGCCCAGCTCCGCCCGTTCGGTGGCCGCGGTCGCCAGCGCCAGGGTGACCAGCGGGTCGGCCACGTTCCGGTACTCGTCGGGCCAGGGCAGGCCCGGGATGCCGTACAGGCCCTGGGTGGCCGGCTCGGGGAAGAGGGCCCGCTCGAAGACCCACAGACTGTCGTAGCCGATGTCCTCGGCGGCGCGGGCCACGTCGGGGACGTCCCTGCCGATCGTGAACTGCTGCATCTGGGGAAGGCCGAGACCGAGCCTGATCGCCATGCGTTGCTCCTCTGCCATCGGGTACGTGCCGTCAACGTCCGGGATCAGGGACGGGTTCCGGCGAAGGCGCGCGGGGCCGCGGACCGAGCCGGCTCAGCCGGGCAGCGGGGTGAGCAGCATCCGCCCCGCGAACCCCACGGCCGCGTCCAGGCGTTCGGCGAACTCCTCGGCGACGTCACGGCAGTGGCGCAGCGCCCACAGCGCCCGTGCCGCGGCCCAGGCGGCGTCGCGGGCCCGCTCCAGGCTCCAGGCGCCCAGGAGATGGGTGAGCGGATCGGCGATCTGGAGCAGGTCGGGGCCCGGCATCACCTCCTCGCGGACGCGCTCCTCCAGTGCCACGAGGAGTTCGCCCACGCGGTCGAACTCGTCCTCCAGATCGGCCGGTTCGCAGCCGAGCGCGTGGCAGCTGTCGACCACGGCGAGCGCCAGGTCGTGCCCGATGTGCGCGTTGACGCCCGCCAGCGCGAACTGCAGCGGCCGTACGCCGGGATGGCGGCGGAACTGGAACAGCGGCCGCCAGCAGGCGGGCGGGCGACGGTCCGCGGCCGCCGCGTCGACCGCCGCCAGATACCGCTGTGCGAACCGCACGTCGAGCGCCGTCGCCGCCCGCGGGTCCGGGAACTCCCCGCCGTGCAGTCGCCGGTCGACCTCCTCGGTGACGGTGAGGTAGACCCGGTTGAACACGGCGACGCCGTCCCGGGCGGGCAGGGCCGCGTCGAGGGCGCGCATCCGGGAGACCACCGCGTCGACGGGCCTGGTGACGTGTTCCAGCACAGTCATGGGGGAAGCGTCGCAGCCCTGGGCCGGCCGGCGCGCCGACCGGCCCGGCGCTTCCCCGGAACGGGGGAACGGACGACCGCGGCACCGGTGAGAGGCGGCGGCCGGTCCCGGATGCCCGGTGCCGGGCCGCGCTCCGGGGCGGCGCCGGCGGTGACCGCGACCACCCCGGGGCTACGACGTGGCGCGCGGCGACTGGGGGTCGTAGCTGGAGGTGCCCTCGTCCAGCAGCGGCTCCTGCTTCTTCAGGTGGGCGGGGGCGAAGAGGCGCAGCGCGTGGTAGCCGGTGATCACGACGAGCGTGCCGAGCGCGATACCGCTGAGGGAGAAGGTGTCGGTGAACTTCATGCTGACGTTGCCGACGCCGATGATGATGCCCGCCGCGGCCGGGACCAGGTTCAGCGGGTTGCGCAGGTCGACCTTGGCGTTGAGCCAGATCTGGGCGCCGAGCAGGCCGATCATGCCGTAGAGGATCACGGTGATGCCGCCGAGGACACCGCCCGGGACGGCGGCGACGACCGCGCCGAACTTCGGGCACAGACCGAAGAGCAGGGCGAAGCCGGCGGCGGCCCAGTAGGCGGCGGTGGAGTAGACGCGGGTGGCGGCCATCACGCCGATGTTCTCGGAGTAGGTGGTGTTCGGCGGGCCGCCGACCGCGGTGGACAGCATGGAGGCGACTCCGTCCGCCGAGATCGCCGTGCCCAGCTTGTCGTCCAGCGGGTCGCCGGTCATCTCGCCGACCGCCTTGACGTGGCCCGCGTTCTCCGCGACCAGGGCGATCACGACGGGCAGCGCGACCAGGACCGCCGACCACTGGAAGGACGGCCCGTGGAAGTGCGGCAGCCCGATCCAGTCGGCCTTGGAGACGCCGGAGAGGTCCAGCCGCCAGTGATCGGTGACCTTGCCGCTCGCGCTCGTCGAGTGAATCCTGCCGAAGACCCGGTCGAAGGCCCAGGAGACGGCGTAGCCGAACACCAGGCCCAGGAAGATCGCGATGCGGGACCAGAACCCGCGCAGGCACACCACGGCCAGCCCGGTGAACAGCATCACCAGCAGGGCGGTCCACTGGTCCTGCGGCCAGTAGGTGGAGGCGGTGACCGGGGCCAGGTTGAAGCCGATCAGCATGACGACCGCGCCGGTGACGATCGGCGGCATGGCCGCGTGGATGATCCGCGCGCCGAACCGCTGCACGGCGAGCCCCGCCAGGAAGAGCACGGCGCCGACCACGAACACCGCACCGGTCACGGTGGCGCTCGTACCGCCCTGGGCGCGGATCACGGCGGCCACGCCCACGAAGGACAGGGAGCATCCGAGGTAGCTCGGCACCCGGCCGCGGGTGGCGAGCAGGAAGATCACGGTCGCCACGCCCGACATCATGATCGCGAGGTTCGGGTCCAGGCCCATGAGCACGGGGGCCACGAAGGAGGCGCCGAACATCGCGACCACGTGCTGGGCGCCAAGGCCCACGGTCCGGGGCCAGGAGAGCCGTTCGTCGGGTCGCACGACCGCTCCGGGCTCGGGCGTGCGCCCGTCACCGTGCAGCTTCCAGCGCACGCCGAGGTCCATGGTGGGTTTCGCTTTCTGTGTACGTGAAGACGTTCCGAACCATTGTCAGGGGTACCTGGCGGCTCTACGCCCACCCGGTCCTGTTCATGAATCAGATATATGGATGTGAATCTGCTCCGGCGCGACCGGGGCCGCCGCCCGGCCGCGCCCGGACCTCGAGTTCCTGCGGTACGCGGCCACCGACGCCGTGCACGCGGCGGCGTGGGCGGCCGTGCCGAAGCCGCGGGCGCCGCCCGGCGGAGACCTGTGGGCGCCGCGCCCCGTCGCCGAGCAGCCGGGCTCGACGGCGGGCTGAGCAGGCCCTTCCCGGCCGAGGTTGCTGAGCGGTCGCTTAGTATGGGGAGCGCCCGGGGGTGTCCGCACCCCGCCAGCGATGCCCAGGAGGCCCCGACCGTGACCGCCGAAGCCCCGACCGCCCCCTTCGTCTCCTACGGCCGGCTGGTCCCCGTCACCGTCCACTTCGACGACCTCGACGCGCTCGGGCTCCTGCACAACGCCCGCTACCCGCTGATGGTCGAGCGCGCCTGGACCCAGCTGTGGAACGAGCACGGCGTCCGCTTCGACGGCGACTGGCAGGCGGCGGGCGACGCCTGCAACGCCGTCCGCGAGCTGCGCATCGGCTACGAGGCGCCGGTCACCCGCCCCGGCACCTACGCCGTGCACCTCTGGCTGGAGCGGCTCGGCACCACCGGCCTGACCTACGGCTTCCGCTTCTGCTCGGCCGACGGGACCGAGACCTACGCCCGGGGCACCCGGGTGCTGGTCCGGCTGGACGCCTCGACGCTGCGCCCCGCGCCGTGGAGCGACGCCTTCAGGGCCGCGGGTCGGGAACTGCTGCGGCCTGCGGACTGATCTCCTTCCGGCCGCCGCGCTCGGCGGTGCGCAGCACCCCCGCGAACAGCGCGAGCCCGCACGCCAGCGCGGTCACCACGCAGAACGAGACCACGAGGCTGGTCGCCTGGGCCACCCCGCCGATCAGGCTCGGCGCGATCAGCCCCGAGGTGTAGGTGATGGTCGCCACGCCCGCGATGGCCTGGCTCGGATTGGGGCCCGCGTGCCCGGCAGCGGCGAAGCACAGCGGGACGACGACCGCGATGCCGAGCCCCATGAGGCCGAACCCGCACATCACCGGAGCCCGGTGCCCCGAGGTGACGATCAGCAGCCCGCCGAGCACGGCCAGGAACCCGCCGGCCCGCACGGTGCGGACCGCGCCGAATCGGTTCACCACGGCGTCCCCGGCGATCCGCGCCACGGCCATCGTCAGCATGAACCCGGTGGTCGACGCCGCCGCCAGGCCCGCCGAGCTGTCCAGCCGGTCCCGCAGGAACACCGCCGACCAGTCGAGGCTCGCGCCCTCCGCGAACACCGCGCAGAAGCCGACCGTGCCGATCAGCAGGGCCGAGCGCGGCGGCAGCGCGAACCGCGGCGGCGGCTCCTCGTCCTCGGCGGGCTGCAGGTCCAGCACCCAGGAGCAGACCAGCAGGCCGAGCGCGGTCAGGACGGCGGCGGTGAGCAGGAAGTGCACGCGCGCGTCCGAGCCGAGGTGCGCGGCGAGCGTGCCGGCCGCCGAGCCGACCAGCGCGCCCGCGCTCCACATGCCGTGCAGCCCGGACATGACGGATTTGCCCAGCAGTCGCTCTATCTCGACGCCGAGCGCGTTCATCGCGACGTCGGCCATGCCCGCGCTCGCGCCGTAGGTGAACATCGCCAGGCACAGCGTGTACAGGTTCGGCGCGAGGGACGGCAGCGCCAGCGACAGCGTCCACAGCGCCAGCAGGCCGCGCAGCGCCGTACGGCTGCCGAAGCGGTGGCTGATCCGGCCCGCCAGCGGCATCGCGCACGACGCGCCGAACGCCGTGAAGGCCAGCGCGAACCCCAACTGGCCCGCGCTCAGCGAGGCGTGGTCCTGGATCCAGGGGACGCGGGTCGCGAAGGAGCCGGTCACGGCTCCGTGCACGGCGAACACGGCCGCCACGGCGTACCGGGCGCGCCTGACCTCGCCCCGCGCGTACCCCACGTCACTCATGTCCCAGCTCCTCCTCCGGGGTTCCCCGGCGCGTCCCTGCCGCACGTCGCCGGTAAACTATCAGGGTCCCTGCCTGATAGATAGCGAGTTCTGCGACAGGTGACCCGGTCCGTCGATCTGGGAGGATTCCCGTCATGCCCGCATCACCCAGCACTGCCCGGGCCATCAACGACCGGCTTGCCCTGCGGCTGCTGCAGCAGGAAGGCCCGCTCACGGCAGGGCAGTTGAAGCAGCTGACGGGGCTGTCCCGGCCGACGGTCGCCGACCTCGTCGAACGGCTCACCGCCTCCGGGCTGATCACCGTCGTCGGCGAGTCCGGCGAGGTCCGTCGGGGCCCGAACGCGCGGCTCTACGGCATCGTCGCCGACCGCGCCCATCTGGCCGCGCTGGACGTGCGTACCGGGGGTGTGCTCGTGCTCATCTCCGACCTGGTGGGGCGCGTGCTCGCCGAGGCGTCCGTGCCGATCGGCGGGGACAGCGGGACCGGGCCCGCCGTGGAGCAGGCGGTGGCCGCGGTCGAGCGGACCGCCAAGGAGGCCGGTGCGGACCCGCTGCACACCGTCGGCATCGGCGCACCGGGCCTGGTCGACCCGGCCACCGGCGACCTCCGGGACTCCGCCGGGCTGCCCGCCTGGCACCGGAGCCTTGCCGCCGCGTTGCAGGAACGGCTGCGGGGC
This sequence comes from Streptomyces sp. AF1A, assembly GCF_047340315.1. Taxonomy (NCBI): domain Bacteria; kingdom Bacillati; phylum Actinomycetota; class Actinomycetes; order Kitasatosporales; family Streptomycetaceae; genus Streptomyces; species Streptomyces sp. AF1A. The sequence continues at coordinate 44,537 of NZ_JBLEBI010000028.1, read as the reverse complement.
GCCCGCGTCACCGTGGAGAACGAGACCAATCTGGCCGCCCTGGCCGAACAGCGCGAGGGCGCCGCCCGGGACCGTGACACCTTCGTCCTGCTGTGGCTCGGCCACGGAGTCGGCGCCGCCGTCGTCCTCGACGGCACCCTGCGCCGGGGCGCCTCGGGCGGCACCGGCGAGATCGGCTTCCTGCCGGTCCCGGGCACGCGCACCCTGCCCTCGGCCACGGACTGCGGCGGAGGCTTCCACTCGCTGGTGGGAGCGGCGGCGATCGGGGCCCTCGCCGCGGACTTCGGGCTGCCGGTGCCCGGCCCCCCGGGGGGTCCCGGCGCGGCAGAGGTCGTACGGGCCGCGGTGCAGGAGGCGGCCGCGCGCGGCACGGTGCCTGCCGTCGTGCACGCGGGCGGGGAGCGCACCGGCGCGAAGGCGGGGAGCTCGCACCTGACGGCAGAACCAGCGGAGGCAGCCGCCGGCACCGAGGACGTGACCGCCCGCGCGGACCTGGACACCGGTGGGGCCGGCGGCGTGGGTCCCCCCGCCCGTCCCGCTGGCGGAACCCCCGCGGACACGGCTTCCCCGGCGGACCCGGGCGGTGGCATGGCGAGGGGCGTGGCCGCCACGGCAGTTTCGGGTGCCGGTGGGGTGGGGCCCGTGTCCGGTTCCGCGGATCTTGGGGCTGTCGGGGGTGCCACGGCAGACCGGCGTGCCGGCGCGCCCGACGGCACGTACGCACCCGTGGGCCCGGGTGCCGGCGGGCCCGGGCGCGTGGCGGGCTCCGCAGATGCCGGCCCCGCAGGGTTCGAGGGCGGCGGGACAGGCCCGGGCGCCGGCGGAGCCACGTGCGCGGCAGCCCCCGCCGTTCGCTTTCTCGAGGCCCTTGCCGACCGGGTCGCCGTGGGGGCCGCCTCCGTCGCCGCCATCCTGGATCCGGGGTGTGTGGTGCTCGGCGGTGAGGTCGGCCAGGCCGGGGGAGCGGTGCTCGCCGGAATGGTCGAGGAGCGGCTGCGGCGCATGTCGCCGCTGGCCACCGAGGTGCGGGCGAGCAGCCTCGGCGGGGCCGCCGTGCTGCGCGGAGCGCTGCTGACGGCCCGGGACCGGGCGCAGGACGAGCTGTTCGCGCCGCCGGAGCGCTAACGGCTCGTCGGCCGCCCGAACCGCCGCGCCAGGTAGTCCTCGAACGTCCCCTTGCCCACCGCCTGCTCGGGTGTCAGATGCCCGCCGTCCCGGAAGGCGCGATAGGTCCTGCCGAGCAGGGGCAGGTGCGCGATGGCCCGGCGCCTGCCGGTCGCCCCCAGGTACGCGCGGGCCAGCGAGTCGAGCGTACGGACCTCGGGCCCGCCCATGTCCGGCACCCGTCCGGCCGGCGCGGCGAGCGCCAACTCGGCCAGGCGGTCGGCGACTTCGGTCACCTCCACCGGCTGGTCGCAGACCCCGGCGGGCAGCAGCATCACGGGGGGCCTGCCCAGCTGCTGGAACAGCGTCACCAGCAGGTCGTGGAACTGGGTCGCGCGCAGGATCGTCCAGTCGAGCCCCGACCGCTCGATCTGCCGCTCCACCGCCAGCTTGGAGCGGTAGTACCCCAGCGGGACCCGGTCGACGCCGACGATGGAGATCTGGACCAGGTGGCGCACCCCGGCCCGCCGGGCGGCCTCGATGAGGTGGCCCGCAGCCTTCTCGTCGCCGCCCCGCGGACTGCTCGCGCAGTGCACCACCGTCCGCACGCCCGCGAGGGCGGCGTCCAGCCCCGCCCCGCCCGCGCGCAGATCGACGGCGTACGGCTGAGCGCGCCGGCTGAGCACCCGCACCTCGTGCCCGTCCGTCCGCAGCCGCTCGGTGACGTGCCGGCCGAGCGTGCCGGTGCCGCCGGTCACCAGGATGGTGGTCATGCTGTTCCCGTCCCTCCGGACCCGGACGCCCCCGGTCGGGACGCCCTTCTCCGATGAGACCGCGACGGCGCCCGGAAACGTGACATGCGCCGGTGCGCCGGGCCGGAGACGCCGTGGGCGGCCCGGCGGCGGGCAAGGGCCGTCGTCACCGCCGCCGGGCCCTGCCCGCACCCTAAAAGGACTAGACCAGTACGGTCAATGGGTCCGGACCAGCTCAACGCGCCCCTCCGGGACGGGAGTTGACCGGGCCGACTCCGTCGCGCAAGTCCAGCGGCACACAGTGTGAGCGAACCCACACGCTGTCCCTGTCTGGGTGCGCTCCGGGCATGGCACACTTGCCGTGTACCAGAAGCAGCGCACTCCGGGGTCGGTGAAACTCCGAACCGGCGGTTACAGTCCGCGACCCGGTCGCTTCCAGCGACCGGTTGACCAGGTGAAATTCCTGGACCGACGGTTAAAGTCCGGATGGGAGGCAGTGCGCGGCGGGTGGGCACGCGTTGAGTGTGCGCGCCGCCGTATCTGGGCTCGTCCCGTGTGGACGGGTCCTTCTCGGCGACGCCCGCGATGTGTCCTCGCCCGTTGATTCTGTCGTCATCGACAGGCCCCGGAGTCCGTGCCCCAAGAGGCAGGAGGACCCGGGAAGTGTTCACCGGAATCGTCGAAGAGCTGGGTGAAGTCACCGCCGTCGAGAACCTCGGCGACGCCTCCCGCTTCCGGCTCCGCGGCCCCGTCGTGACCGAGGGCGCGCAGCACGGCGACTCCATCGCCGTGAACGGGGTGTGTCTCACCGTCGTCGACCACGAGGGCGACGAGTTCACCGCCGACGTCATGGCCGAGACGCTGAACCGCTCCAGCCTGGGCGCGCTCACCGTCGGCTCCCGCGTGAACCTGGAGCGCCCCACCGCCGTGGGCGCGCGCCTCGGCGGGCACATCGTGCAGGGCCACGTCGACGGCACCGGCGAGGTGCTGGAGCGCAAGCCCTCCGAGAACTGGGAGATCGTCAGGATCTCGCTCCCGGCGGAGCTCTCCCGCTACGTCGTCGAGAAGGGCTCCATCACCGTGGACGGCATCAGCCTCACGGTCGTGGAGGCCGGCCCCGACCACTTCAGCGTCAGCCTCATCCCGACCACCCTCGGCCTGACCACGCTCGGCGTGAAGCAGCCCGGCGACCCGGTCAACCTCGAGGTGGACGTCATCGCCAAGTACGTGGAGCGGCTGCTGGCGCCCGGTCAGGGGGCCGGGCGGTGAACTCGCTCAACTCCGAGGCCTTCACCCTCTTCGGACAGCACATCCTGTGGTCCGACATGATCGGCAACATCTTCGGCCTGGCAGCCCTCGCCCTCGGCTGGCGGCGCTCGCTGTGGACCTGGCCGGTGCAGTTCGTGTCCGGGCTGGTCCTCTTCGCGGCCTTCTACGGCCACCTCACCGGCAGCGCCGGCAAGCAGGCCGTCGTCATGGCCGTCGCCGCCTACGGCTTCTGGCAGTGGAACCGTGGCCGCGGCGAGGACGGTGACGGCCACATCGCCCCGAGGTTCGCCACGTGGCGCGAGCGGGCCGCCCTCGTCGGCGCCGCGGCCGTCGGCACGGTCGTCGTCGCCCTGCTCTTCACCGCGTTCCCGAAGCTGTCCTGGGACCCCTGGCCGGACGCCTACATCTTCGTCGGCACCGTGGTCGCCATGTACGCCCAGGCGAAGGGGATGGTGGAGTTCTGGTTCGCCTGGCTGCTCGTCGACCTGGTCGGCGTCCCCCTCAACTTCGCCAATGGCTACGCCTTCTCCGGCTTCGTCTACGTCATCTACGGCGCACTCGTCCTGTGGGGCATGCGCGACTGGTGGCTGCGCTCCCGCAGGAGCCCGCGGCCCGTCCTGGAAGGAGCGCCGGCATGACCTCGGCCCCTCTGCTGTACGACACCGACGACATCGCGGACTTCGGGCTCGACCCGGTCGAGCAGGCCATCGCCGACATCGCGGCCGGCCGCCCGGTCGTGGTCGTGGACGACGAGGACCGGGAGAACGAGGGCGACCTCGTCATCGCCGCCGAGAAGGCGACCCCCGAGATCGTCGCCTTCATGATGAGCGAGTGCCGGGGCCTGATCTGCGCCCCCATGGAGGGCGAGGAACTGGACCGGCTGCGGCTGCCGCAGATGGTCGAGGACAACACCGAGTCGATGAAGACCGCGTTCACCATCTCCGTGGACGCAGGCGCCGCTCACGGCGTGAGCACCGGCATCTCGGCCGCCGACCGCGCGACCACGCTGCAGCTGCTGGCGAGCGGTACGGCGGAGCCAGCCGCCTTCGTCCGGCCCGGCCACGTCTTCCCGCTGCGCGCCAGGCCCGGCGGCGTGCTCGTGCGCAACGGGCACACCGAGGCGGCCGTCGACCTCGCCCGGCTCGCCGGGCTCCGCCCGGCCGGCGCCATCGTCGAGATCGCCGGCGAGGACGGCCGCATGCTGCGCCTGCCCGAGCTGATCCCGTTCGCCCGCAAGCACGGCCTGACGATCATCTCCATCGAGGACCTGATCGCCTACCGCCGCGGCAGCGAGCCCACCGTCCATCGCGAGGCCGAGACCCGCCTGCCCACCCGGCACGGCACGTTCACCGCCTACGGCTACCGCTCCGCCGCCGACGGCGTCGAACACGTCGCCCTCGTCCACGGAGACATCGGCGACGGCGAGGACGTCCTGGTCCGCGTCCACTCCGAGTGCCTCACCGGAGACGTCTTCGCCTCCCTGCGCTGCGACTGCGGCCCCCAGCTGGACGGCGCCCTGCGGCGCATCCAGGAGGAGGGCCGGGGCGTGGTCGTCTACCTGCGCGGACACGAGGGGCGCGGCATCGGCCTGCTGTCCAAGCTGCGCGCCTACCAACTCCAGGAACAGGGCCGCGACACCCTCGACGCCAACCTCGAGCTCGGCCTGCCCGCGGATGCCCGCGACTACGGCGCCGGCGCGCAGATCCTCGCCGACCTCGGCGTGCGCAGCGTCCGCCTGATGACCAACAATCCCGACAAGACCGACGCGCTGCTGCGCCACGGCCTGAAGGTCACCGGCCGCGTGTCGATGCCCGTCCAGGCGGGCGAGCACAACCTCCGTTACCTGCGCACCAAGCGGGACCGGATGGGGCACGACCTGCCCTGGCTGGACACGCCTGCCGCCGCTGCCTCCGCGGCCGCGGCGGCGTCCACCTGCGGCAACCAGTAAGAGAAAGCACTTAGGAGAGACGTGAGCGGCAAGGGTGCACCGGAACTGTCCGTACGCAATGCGAGCGACCTCAGGGTCGCCGTCATCGCGGCGCAGTGGCACGACAAGGTGATGGACGGTCTGGTGAACGGCGCCCTGCGCGCCCTGCACGAACTGGGGATCGACGAGCCGACCCTGATCCGGGTTCCGGGCAGCTTCGAGCTCCCGGTCGCCGCCAAGGTCCTGGCCGGGCGCGGCTACGACGCGGTGGTCGCCCTCGGGGTCGTCATCCGCGGCGGCACCCCCCACTTCGACTACGTCTGCCAGGGCGTCACCCAGGGCCTCACCCAGGTGTCCGTCGAGACGGGCGTGCCCGTCGGCTTCGGCGTGCTCACCTGCGACACCGAGGAACAGGCCCTGGACCGGGCCGGCCTGGAGGGCTCCAACGAGGACAAGGGACACGAGGCGGTGACCGCGGCGGTCGCGACCGCGGCCACACTTCGCTCAGTATCCGAACCCTGGCACTGAGGTACCGGCCGAAGCGCGTAGGGTAAGGACCACCATGTCCAAGAAGACGTTCGAGGAGCTCTTCACCGAGCTCCAGCACAAGGCCGCCCACGGCGATCCCGCCACCTCCCGCACCGCAGAACTGGTCGGCAAGGGCGTCCATGCCATCGGCAAGAAGGTCGTCGAAGAGGCCGCCGAGGTCTGGATGGCCGCCGAGTACGAGGGCAGGGAGGCGGCCGCCGAGGAGATCTCCCAGTTGCTGTACCACGTCCAGGTGATGATGGTCGCCCGCGGGATCTCCCTGGACGACGTCTACGCCCACCTGTAAGCCGAGCCCGTACCCCGAGCCCCCAGAGAACGAACGAAGGAAGCCGACCTCATGCTGCGCATCGCCGTCCCCAACAAGGGTTCCCTGTCCGGCCCTGCGGGGGACATGCTGCATGAGGCCGGCTACCAGCAGCGCCGGGAGTCCAAGGAACTGCGGGTCGTCGACCCGCAGAACGAGGTCGAGTTCTTCTACCTCCGCCCCCGCGACATCGCGATCTACGTCGCCTCCGGCCGCCTCGACCTGGGCATCACCGGCCGCGACCTGCTGGTCGACTCCGGCGCCGGCGCCGAGGAGATCCTGCCGCTGGGCTTCGCCCGCTCCACCTTCCGCTTCGCCGCCAAGCCGGGTACGGCAGATGGCATCGAGGACCTCAAGGGCAGGACGGTCGCCACCTCCTACGAGGGCATCGTCGCGGGGCACCTCGCCGACAGCGGGGTCGACGCCTCCGTCGTCCACCTGGACGGCGCCGTGGAGACCGCGATCGAGCTGGGCGTCGCCGAGGTCATCGCCGATGTCGTGGAGACCGGGACCAGCCTGCGCAACGCGGGCCTGGAGGTCTTCGGCGAGCCGATCATGACCTCTGAGGCCATCGTCATCCGGCGCACCGGCGCCGACGGCGAGGAGCCCAAGGTCCAGCAGTTCCTGCGCCGCCTCCAGGGCGTCCTGGTCGCCCGGACGTACGTGATGATGGACTACGACTGCCGCGTCGAGCAGCTGGAGAAGGCCGTCGCGCTCACCCCCGGCCTCGAGTCCCCCACCGTCTCCCCGCTGCACAACGAGGGCTGGGTCGCGGTCCGCGCCATGGTCCCCGCCAAGGAGGCGCAGCGGATCATGGACGACCTCTACGCCATCGGCGCCCGCGCCATCCTGACCACGGCCATTCACGCCTGCCGCCTGTAGGGGACAAGCGAACCGATGTCCGACCCGACCCCCCTTCCCTCTCTCCCCGTCACCTTCCGGCCGGGCCACACCCGGGCCATCCTGCTCACCGCCGGCGTGGCGATCTTCCTGACCATCACGACGATCGCGCTGCTTCTGGAGCAGCTCGGACCCGGCGAGCGGCTCAGCTTCGTCGTCACCGGAGCACTGATCTTCGCGGTGCTGGCCCAGCTGGCCCGGGTGAGGGTCGTCGCCGACGACGACGGCGTCACGGTGGTGAACATCACGAGCAGCCGGCGCCTGGAGTGGGCGGAGATCCTTCAGGTGAACCTCCGTCCGGGCGATCCCTGGGTGTTCCTCAACCTCAGCGACGGCACCAGCCTGCCCGCGCTCGGCATCCAGCCCGGCCTCGCCAAGCAGCGGGCCATCGCGGACGCGGCGGCCCTGCGGGCGCTCGCCGAGGCCCGCTCGACCGCCCACCCGGCGGAAGATCAGGGCTGACTCGTGGCCGACCACCCTGCCCGCACGGGCCGTGTCTTGATTAATCTGGTGACGGAGGCCCTTTCGCTGCGCCTCCGCCCCTGCGTGCCGCCCGGCGCACAGGGGTTCCTGCTACCCGAGGAGTGACACCCTCCGGCGATGGACGGATCGTCCTGTAGTACCTGCGCCGCCCCCTCCCGACATACCGGGGAGGCGGCGGCATCGTGACCACCCCCTTGTTGCTCCTCGGAGCCGCTGTCCTGCTGATCCTCGCCAACGGCTTCTTCGTGGCGGCCGAGTTCGGCCTGGTGACGGTCGAGCGCCCGGACGCCGAGAAGGCCGCCGCGGACGGCGACGGACGCGCCGGCACGGTCGTGGAGTCGCTGAAGGAGCTGTCCTTCCAGCTCTCCGGCACCCAGCTCGGCATCACCATCACCTCCCTGGTCGTCGGCATGCTCGCCGAACCGGCCCTGGCCCGGCTCCTGCGCGGACCGGTCACCGCGATCGGCATCCCCCAGGGCGCCGTCTCCGGCGTCGCCGTGGTCGTCGGCATGCTGCTGGCCTCCGCGATCCAGATGGTGATCGGCGAACTCGTGCCCAAGAACTGGGCGGTGTCCCGGCCGATGCAGGTCGCCCGCTTCGTCGCGGGCCCGCAGGCCCGCTTCTCCCGCCTGTTCCGGCCGGTGATCGCCGTGCTCAACACGGTCTCCAACCGGCTCGTGCGCGCCCTCGGCGTCGAGCCCGCCGAAGAGCTGGCCTCCGCCCGCACCCCGGGCGAGCTGGTCTCCCTGGCCCGGCACTCCGCGCAGGCCGGCGCCCTGGAGCAGGACACGGCCGACCTGTTCGTGCGCACCCTCTCCCTCGGCGAGCTGACCGCGCAGCACGTGATGACGCCGCGCGTGAAGGTCAGCGCGCTGCAGGACTCGGCCACCGCCGAGGACGTCGTCAACCTCACCCGGGCCACCGGGCTGTCCCGCTTCCCCGTCTACCGGGAGAAGATCGACGAGATCGTCGGCATGGCCCACCTCAAGGACGCCCTCGCGGTTCCGGTGCACGACCGCCTGCGCACCCCCGTGGGCCGCATCGCCCGCCCGGCGCTGCTGGTCCCCGAGACCCTGCCCGTCCAGCCCCTCCTGGCCCGGCTGCGCAGCGAGCAGCCGATCGCGGTCGTCGTGGACGAGTACGGCGGCACCGCCGGCGTGGTCACCCTGGAGGACATCGTCGAGGAGCTCATCGGCGAGGTCCGCGACGAACACGACGCCAAGGACGTGCCCGAGCTGGCCGCGGCCCCGCCCGAGGACGGGCGGCCCGCCTGGGACGTGGACGGCAGCTGCCGCGTCGACATCCTGCAGCGCATAGGCCTCGACGTGCCCGAGGGGCCGTACGAGACCGTCGCCGGCCTGGTCGCCGACCTGCTGGGCCGGATCCCGGCCCCCGGTGACAGGGCCGAGCTGCCCGGCTGGCGGCTCTCGGTCCGCCAGGTCGGCCACTACCGCGCCGAACGGGTCCGCCTGGTCAGGACGGCCCCGGCGGGCAGCGCCGTGGAGGCCGCCCGATGAGCGTCCTCCAACTGGTCTTCGCCGCGCTGCTCGTGCTCGTCAACGGCTTCTTCGTCGGCGCCGAGTTCGCGCTCGTCTCGGTCCGCCGCAGCCAGATCGAACCGCTCGGCACCGCCCGGGCCCGCCAGGTGCTGTACGGACTGGAGCGGCTGCCGCAGATGATGGCCGCCGCGCAGTTCGGCATCACCGTCTGCTCGCTCACGCTCGGCGCGGTCGCCGAGCCGACGGTGGCCCGGCTGCTTGAACCGCTGTTCGAGGCCGTCCACCTCCCGGACGGCGTGATCCACCCCCTCGGCTACGTCATCGCGCTGGCCGGGGTGGTCTTCTTCCACCTGGTCATCGGCGAGATGGTGCCGAAGAACCTCGCCATGGCGGCCCCCGAGAAGGCGGCCCTGTGGCTCAGCCCCGGCCTGGTCTGCTTCGCCCGCCTGTGCAAGCCGATCACGGTGTCCCTCGGCGCCTGTGCCCAGGGGGTCCTGCGGCTGTTCCGCGTGGAGCCCAAGGACGAGGTCGAGGCCGTCGTCACCAGCGAGCAGCTCAACCGCCTGCTGGAGGACTCAGGCCAGGCGGGCCTGCTCGACCCGGAGGAGCGGGAGCGCCTGGAGGACGCCCTGGAGCTGGGCTCCCGCCCGGTGACGGACGTGCTGCTGCGGCGCGAGACCCTGGTCACGGTGACGCCCGCGGTCACGCCGGGCGAGATCGTGGCGCTGACCGCCCGGACGGGGTACTCCCGCTTCCCGGTCGCCGCCCCCGGGGAGGGCGCCTTCATGGGGTACGTCCATGTGAAGGACGTCCTCGACCTGGAGGACTCCGACCGTGCGGTGCCGCAGCACGTGTGGCGCCCGATGGCGACCCTGCGCGCCGAGGTCCCCCTGGACGACGCGCTGACCGTGATGCGCCGGGCCGCCACGCATCTGGCCCAGGTGGCGGACGCCTCCGGAAAGGTGCTCGGCCTGGTGGCGCTGGAGGACGTGCTGGAGATGCTGGTCGGCGAGGTCCGCGATCCCGCGCACCGGCAGACCCGGGACGTGCGGCTGACGGAGCCGAGGGCGAGCGGGGAACCGGAGGGGGCGCTGACGGGCTGACGGTCCCGCTCGCGCTCGCCGTGCCGCAGGTACGGCACGACGGGCCATGGCGCGTGTCACGACCGGGCGTCGGCATCGTCCTGCCGAGGCCCGGTCGGCCCCGTCCTCGACGCGACGGGAGCCGGCGCCGGAGACCTACACGCCCGGCGGGTCGTGCGGTCCCCGCCCCGACAGGACCTCCCCGTACGCCTGCATCAGGTCGGGCAGCCGCAGCGTCGCCAGGTCGTCCCGGGACAGCGAACCGGCGTACGTCGACAGCCGCAGATCCCGGTACGCGCAGCTCTTCTCGTACAGCGTCCGCAGGAACCGCCCGTTGCCCAGCTCGTCGATCCAGCCCTGGTCGACGACGTGTCCCGCGATGGAGCGCAGCTCCTCCAGCGCCTCCTCGTCCCACAGGTCGCCGTTCTCGGCGGCCAGCACCTTGCCGATCTCGGTGAGTTCCTGCGGCCGGTAGGAGGGGAAGTCGACGCGGGTGGTGAAGCGGGAGGACAGCCCGGGGTTGGCCGCGAGGAGGCGGTCCATCCCCTCCGGGTAGCCGGCCAGGATCACCACCAGGTGGTCCCGGTTGTCCTCGGCCCGCTTCAGCAGCACCTGCAGCGCCTCGTCGCCGTACGCGTCGCCCTTGCCGTACCCCGAGTTGGACAGCGAGTACGCCTCGTCCACGAACAGGACCCCGCCGATCGCGGAGTCGATCAGTTCGTTGGCCTTCACGGCGGTCTGCCCGAGGTACTCGCCGACCAGATCGGCCCGCTGAGCCTCCACCAGGTGGTCCCCGCCGAGCAGCCCGAGGGCGTAGAAGACCCGGCCGAGGATCCGGGCCACGGTGGTCTTCCCGGTGCCCGACGGTCCGGAGAAGACGAAGTGCCGCTTCGGCGGCTGCACCGGCAGGCCCTGCCCGGCCCGCAGCCGGGCCATGTTCAACTGCGCGGACAACGCCTTCACCTGGCGCTTGACCGGCTCGAGCCCCACCATGCGCTCCAGTTCGGCGAGCGCCTCCTCGAGCAGTGCGGGATCGGTCGGCCCCGCCGGAAGGGGGGAGGCGGAGACACCGGTCCTGGCCCGCACCGCCGGATCGGTCACCGAGGGCAGCGGCCCGGTCGGCAGATCCGGCTCCGGCAGCCGCAGATCCCTCCCCTCCGTGCCGAACACCGGATCGAACCCGTCCGGCCCGTCCACCGCGTCCTGTCCCGCGCCGGCCAGGGCGATCGCGGCGAAGTCGGCCGGGTCGTCGTACCCGTCGCCCTCGGCGATCGCCGCGAGCCGTGCCGAGGTGTCCATGAAGGCGGGATCGACCCGGTGCACCGCCCGGTACAGCGGAAGCGCGGCGGCGGAGCGGCCGGTGCCCTCGTGGGCCCGGGCCAGCCAGTAGCGCAGCTCCTTGCGCTGCGGCTGCTCGCTGCGGCACCGCATCAGCGCCGCCGCCAGCAGCGGTTCGGCCTGGCCGTACATCTCCAGCCGGACCCGGGCCATGCCGCCGAACAGCCCGGCCTCGATGCCGAGCATGGGATCGTCCAGGAGCGGGTCGGTGTGCCGTACCAGCTGCTCCCAGTCCTTGACCAGGTAGGCGCGGCAGGCGTGCAGGAAGCGCACCTGCGGGTCGGTGTCGACCGGGGGCAGCCCGGCCAGCGCCCGGTCCAGCTCGGGCACGTGCCGGCCGTCCAGCCAGTGCGAGGCGTGCGCCAGCAGCAGGTCCCGCGGGCTCTCCAGCACCGGCTGCACCCACCAGCCCAGCCAGTACCAGGAGTTCAGGGGCCGGCGGTGCCGGGTGCGCTGTTCCCCGAAGCGCTCCCGGTGCCGGAACATCCGCAGCAGCGCGGTCGTGGTGTCGATCCGCAGCGCGTGCAGCCCGAGCCAGGCGTCCGCCATGCCCGGGTCCGTCCGCACCGCGGCCCGGAACTCCTCCTCCGCCTGCGGGTAGGCGCCCATCGTGTAGGCGTCCACGCCCCGCAGCCAGGCGAGGTCGGCCGGGGCCTCGGGGCCCTGCGTGCCGAAGTCCATCAGTCCCCCCACAGACCGTGCCCCCGTGGTTCACCGCCGGACGCGCGCCCGGCGGTCGCCGCGGTCGAACCACCGTCCCGCGGACCGGAGTTGCAGGTGCGCGAGGCGGCTACTCGAAGGTCGCACCGAGGGCATCGTACCCGCGGTACGACCGCGTGCCGAAGGGTGCCGCACGGGCCGTTCGACGAGGTGGGAGCAGACGGGGCGCACGCGGCGCGGTGACCGAGGGTGATCGGATCGGTGCGCCGTGGCGCCGCGAGACCGGCCCGCGGGCAGAACGAAGCCCCCGATCACGGGGGAACAACCGGGGGCTTCGCGTCTGTCGGCGGCCTCCCATGGCCGCTCATTGAGAACGTAAGTCCTGTACGGCCCCCGGGTCAAGCGGAGTTGAGCCACTCGGAGAAGTTGTCCGACGGGGGTTCTTCACCCATTCATCACACCGGGGACGATCCCTCACTGTCGGTGACAATTTGGTCCGGTCCAGGGGGCGACTGGGGTCCCGGCAGCACCTCGTACCCCTCCCGTTTCTGCACCACCAGCAGGTCGGCATGGGGGCGCGAGGGGTCGGCCGCGAAGTGCGCGCGTTCCGCCGCGACCCAGCCGTCCCAGAAGTCCCGCTGCTCCTCCCCGTCCCGCCGCCTGCCGCGCGCCCAGGACTCCGCACGGGGGAGCTCCATCCACAGCAGCCGCGCCAGATGCGGCCGCAGCTCCCGGCGGCCGGCCCCGACGCCCTCGATCAGGACCACGGGCGCGGGAGGCAGCGGGCGGGGCGGGCCGAACGTGCGCGCGCGCCAGTCGTAGGGCGTGTAGGAGGCGCTTTCGCCGCGCGAGAGGGGCCGGATCACCTGGGTCAGGAGCCGGTCGGTCCACGCGAAGAGGCGCTCGTGGTCGGCGATGTCGTCGAGGTGGAGCACCGGGGCCCCGCCCAGCGCGGCGGCCAGCCGCCCGGCGAAGGTGGACTTTCCGGAGCCCGCGTGCCCGTCGACGCCGATCAGCCGGACGGGGCCGAGGGACGTGGGGAGCCCGCGCAGCCGGGCGGCGAGATCGTGGATGGCGATTCCCCAGGTGTGATGCGGTGTGGGAGGTTTTCCGGAAACATTCTAGTAGCGGCCCATAGTGACTGGACCACTGGACCGTCCGGCCCCGGGAAAGTCGCGGTTTGAACCATCGGCTGGCGGCCAGTCAATGTCTCCGATAAACATTCGCGAAATCCACTGACCGATATGTCGAATTCGGCGTTCCGGGTGTGCTCGCCGCTGAGTAAGGTGCCTCCTGCGCAACTGCGATGCGCCGTACGGGGACAGGCAGGGGAGATGGCCGCGGAGTTATTCGAGGGGCACTATGTATGGCATCCGGCGGCCGACGACCGTGTCCTGGCAAGCGTTTGCGTCGATGTCCGCGCGGGACGTTATCGATCCGCGTACGAGGCGCTGAGCGAGACCCGGTCCGACTTCGCCCTGCGGGCGCACCGCTCGCTGGTCCTCGCCTCCGAGGCGGCCGGCACCGACCTGGTCGAACGGTGGCTCGCGGAGGAGCCGTCGCCCGAGGCGGCGCTGATGTGGGCCCGGGTCGCGGTGCAGCGCGCACTCAGGGCCGCCGACGCCCACGACGACCGCGCCGAGGCGCTGGAACGGATAGCGCTCACCGCCTGCGACCGCGCCGCCGCCCTGAACCCCGAGGACCCCACGCCCTGGGTCGCCAAGCTGGCCATGGCCCGGCTGCACCGGTTGCGCGACCCGGCCCCGCACGGCCTGCTCACCGCGCCACCGGGGCCCTGGCGGCTGTTCGCGCACATCCTCTCCCTCGACCCGTGGCACCGCGAGGCCCACCACCGCTTCCTGTCGTCCTTCTTCACGCGCCACGGCGGCTCGGTGAACGCGGCCTGGGACGTGGCCGCCTTCCTCAGCCAGCGGGCGCCCGCCGACTCCGCCCTGCGGCTGCTGCCCCTGGTGGCGCTGGTGGAGAGCTACAACCCGACCCAGCTGCTCGCCGACCGCGTCTGGGAACAGCCCCAGTGGCGCTCCACCGCGCTGGCGATCTACCACAACTGGCTGCCCGCGGTGGCCGGTTACCGCTTCACCCCGGTGCTCGACCTGGCCTACCTCGCGCACGCGCTGGTCATGGCCCAGCGCGAGTTCGAGGCCCGGGCGGTGTTCACGGCGATGGGCCCGTACGCCTCGCGCATGCCCTGGAGCGCCTTCGGCGACCCCGCCGAGCAGCTCTCCAGGGCGCGCCGTGCCTGCGGCCTGCCCGTCCCGGGGCCCGTCTGACCTGCTCGTCCCCTGCTCCCCACCGAGCCATCGAGAGAAAGGCCGATCTGTGTCCGAACGGATGTCGACTCCACGGGCGAAGGCCCGTGCGGGCGAAGACGCGGTCGTGCTCGACGACGACGCGACCCTGCATGCGATGGGTTATCCGCGAAAACTCACGCGACGCTTCCAGGCGTTCGACAACTTCGCGATCTCCTTCACCATCATCAATATCCTCTCGGGTATTTTCTCGTCCTTCGGATTCGGCATGAATGCGGGCGGCCCCCGCATTCTCGTGTTCGGCTGGATCGGGGTTTCTCTGATGGTGCTGCTCATCGGAGCGGCCATGGCGGAGGTTGCCTCCGCGTATCCGACGAGCGGTGCCCTGTATTTCTCCGCCGGTAAACTCGCCAAGCGGCACAAGGGTGCCTGGTCCTGGTACACGGGCTGGCTGAATTTCGTGGGCCAGATCGGCGGCACGGCCGCCACCGGCTATGCGGCCGCCACCTTCATCCAGGCCTTCGTGCAGCTGCAGTGGCCCTCCTACCAGCCGACCGTGCACCAGACGGTCATGATCACGGCGGTGATCATCGTCCTGCAGGGGCTCGCCAACACCTACACCGTGCAGCTCGTCGCGGTGCTGAACCGCATTTCCGTGTGGTGGCTGCTGATCGGACTCGTCGTGATCGTCGGTGCACTCATCGTGATGCCCGATCACCATCAGTCGGCGTCGTTCGTGACGCATTTCGAGAACAACACCGGCTTCACGAGCGGACTTTACGGCGGCATGCTCGGGCTGCTGGTCACCAGCTGGACGTTCACCGGGTTCGACGGCAGCTTCCACATGTCCGAGGAAACGGTCCACGCCACCGTCAACGCGCCGAAGGGGATCACCCGTTCCATCGGCTATTCGGCGATCACCGGCCTGATCCTGATGCTCGCACTGGTCTACAGCATTAGTGACTACGCCAAGGAGGCCGGTTCGGCCGCGCCTCCCGTGCAGATCCTCATCGACGGCCTCGGCATGGGCACCGCCAAGGTGATGCTGCTGATCGTCATCGGCGCGATGCTCTTCTGCGGCCTGGCCAACCTCACCAGCAACACCCGGCAGATCTTCGCCTTCTCCCGGGACGGCGCGATGCCCGGCTCCCGCTGGTGGCACTCGGTGTCGCTGCGCACGCGTACGCCGGTGAAGGCGGTCTGGCTCGCGGTGGGCTGCTCCCTCGCCCTCGTCGCCCCCGGCTGGTGGTCGCACACGGCCTTCACCGCGATCGTCAGCGTCAACGTCGTCGGCCTGTTCCTCGCCTACGCCGTGCCGATCTTCCTGCGGCTGCGGCTCGGCGACGGCTTCGAGCCCGGACCGTGGCACCTGGGCCGCTGGGGCCGGCCGATCGGCTGGCTGGCGGTGACCTGGATCGTCCTCAGCAGCGTCCTGTTCATGCTGCCGCAGGCCTCCCCGATCACCGCCGACTCCTTCAACTACGCACCCCTCGCCCTCGCCGTGGTGCTCCTCGTCGCCACGATCTGGTGGTTCGCCACGGCCCGCCGCCGCTTCCAGGGCCCCGTCAGCTACGGCCGCCCCGACGAGGTCGCCGCGATGGACCTCATCTGACCGCAGCCCCCGCCCCCGCGGCCCCGGCACCCGGCATCCGCCGGGCACCGGGGCCGCGGTCACCGGAGCGACCGGGGGCCGCGCAGGAGGCCGGCACCGCCGCCCCGGCCCGGCTGGTGCACCCGCTCCCACCAAACTCAGCTCCACTGGTCGAGACCAATATTCTTGGCGCGGCATGTGCAGAAGTGCTGGCAGGGGCATGGCGGCTGATTCATAGTTGGCGCACGCACGTGCAAGGAATCAGCCACGACCCGGACACCTGGGGGTAAGCGCGCCCATGAGCAGAGCCCAACAGCCGTCCCGCAGAACCGTCCTCGCCGCCGCGGTCGCCGCGGCCGTGGCCGGGGGTACCGCGCCCGCTGCCGCCGCCACCGCGCAGCGGACCGCCGCCGGCGCCGGTCAGGCGCAGGCCCGCCCGATCGACTACCACGCCTGGACCACGTACCGGGACTGGCGCTGCGGCGCCGCCCAGGGTGTCCGCGCCGTCTCCGGCCATCGCCCCGGCGTCGAGATCGGCGCCCCCGCCGGCCGCACCGACTACACCGACCCGCACACCGGCACCACCGCCACCTGGGAGTACGCCACCTGGACCTCCCCGGTCCACCGGCTCGCCGTCCCGGCCACCGAGGTCATCTCCTCCTGGAACGCGCACACCCCCGACGGCACCTGGATCCAGGTCGAGCTGCAGGGCACGTACTCGGACGGCACCGACACCCCCTGGTACGTGATGGGCCGCTGGGCGGCCGGCGACCAGGACATCAAGCGCACCTCGGTGGACGACCAGAGCGACGGCAAGAGCAGCATCTGGACCGACACGTTCGCCATCGACGACGCCGCGAGCGGGCTGCGGCTCGTGTCGTACCGGCTGCGCCTCACGCTGTACCGCAAGCCCGGCACCCGGCTGACCCCGACCGTCTGGCGGCTCGGCGCGATGGGCTCCGACATCCCCGACCGCTTCACCGTCCCCGCCTCCACGCCCGGCCTCGCCCAGGAGCTGGCCGTGCCGCGCTTCTCGCAGGAGATCCACAAGGGCCAGTACCCGCAGTTCGACAACGGCGGCGAGGCCTGGTGCAGCCCCACCTCCTCGCAGATGATCATCGAGTACTGGGGCGGCCGGCTCACCCCCGAGCAGCTGTCCTGGGTCGATCCCACCTACGCCGACCCGCAGGTCGACCACGCGGCCCGGTTCACGTACGACTACCAGTACGAGGGCTGCGGCAACTGGCCGTTCAACGCCGCCTACGCGGCGACCTACAAGGATCTCCAGGGCGTGGTCACCCGCCTCGCCTCGCTCACCGATCTGGAGACCCTGGTCGCCGCCGGCATCCCGGCCATAACGTCCCAGTCCTTCCTGAAGACCGAGCTGACCGGCGCCGGCTACGGCACCTCCGGCCACCTGATGACCGTGATCGGCTTCACGGCGGACGGCGACGTGATCGCCAACGACCCGGCCTCGCCGAGCGACGACGCCGTACGACGGGTGTACCTGCGCCGGGAGTTCGAGAACATCTGGCTCAGGACCAAGCGGTACAACGCCTCCGGTGGCGTCTCCTCCGGCACCGGCGGCGTCTGCTACCTGTACTTCCCGGCCCACCCGACCCCACGCCAGCGCAAGGCCCTGGCCGCGGTGGGTGTGCGCTGACCGTGTGACCAACCTCATCGCCGCAAACGCCGTCGCGGGTGGCAAGGTGGACAAATGGGTGGGGGGACCGCTCTGTACGTCCGACCTTTGTGAGTGCCAGCATGACCGCACACCCGGCCACCGCCACCCGCGTCCGCACCGGCGGCCCCGAGGAAGACGGCCCGAAGATCGCCGAGCACGTCATGGGCTGGGTTCTCGTCGTGGTGATCGCGATGTTGGTCACGCAGCTGGGCCTGCTCTGACCGGTCGGTGAGGCGGCTCGATCCGGCGCCTGCCGCGCACATGTTCTGACATACTGCTGATGTCCCGCCGACCGCCTGGAACAGGGTCGAAGTTGAACATGCGTCAGCAGCGTGCCGCCGTCCGCCCCCATGGCCGCGGCACCGAGCGCTCCCTGGCCCGTCGCGCCGAACTCATCGCCATCGGGCGCAAGTTGTTCGCCGACACGTCGTACGACGCGCTGTCCATGGACGACATAGCCCGCCAGGCGCACGTCGCCAAGGGGCTGATCTACTACTACTTCGGGTCCAAGCGCGGCTACTACCTGGCGATCATCCAGGACTCCGTCGCCGGCCTGGTCACCTGCGCGTCGAGCGCCCTCGAACTGCCCGCCGTGGACCGTGTCCACCGGACCATCGACAGCTACCTGCGCTACGCCGAGCACCACCAGGCCGCCTACCGCGCCATCGTCAGCGGCGGAGTGGGCTTCGACGCCGAGGTGCACGCGATCCGGGACGGCGTGCGCGAGGCGATCGTCACCACCATCGCCGAAGGGGCCTACGGCCGCGGCGAGATCACTCCGCTGGTCCGCATGGGCCTGCTGTCCTGGGTGTGCAGCGTGGAGGGCGCCACTCTGGACTGGATCGACCGACCCGGGCTGTCCCGCGACACCATGCGCGAACTGCTGGTGAAGACGCTCGGCGGGGCCCTGCGCGCCATCGAGGAGCTGGACCCGGCCCACCCCGCGCCGCAGCCCGCCCGCCGCGACGCCTGAACCACGAGGGAGCGGAGGCTCGCGGTCCTCCCCTCCCGGCTCCCCCCGGACGGGGGCTGCTTGATCCGCTCACCGTTCGCGGGGTCCCCGCTCGGCTCCCGGAAGAAGGCGCCCCCGAGGCCCTGCGCTGGTTCTCGTACGTCCTCTTCGCGGCGACGGCCGCCGGGTGTGTGCGCGCCGAATGGCGCGCACAGTGGGAGGACTGGACCGGTGGGTCCACGGTGCGGGCCCGTGCGCACGGCCTGCGGACCGCTCGACTGGAATCTTGAAGTAAGCGGTCGTTAACTGGTGACGGGAGGTCGCTGATCGGGCATACTCACAGCGCACAGCCGCTGGTCAGCAGCTTCCGAGACCCGGGAGCGAGCGCCGGTGGCCGATGGAACGACCAGGCGGAGCCGCCCCCACCCGACGGGCCAGACCGCCGGTGCCCGAACAAGGGAGGAGACCGACGCCATGTCCGACCGCGACCCGCAGCCGGTGGAGCGTCAACTGCCGACGGAAGAGGCGCGTGACCTGCTCGCACTCGTCCGGGAGATCGCCCAGCGCGAGATCGCGCCGAAGGCCGCCCAGGAGGAGGACGCGGGGCGCTTCCCGCGCGAGGTCTTCACCCTGCTCTCCGAGTCCGGCCTGCTCGGCCTGCCGTACGACTCCGAGTACGGCGGCGGTGACCAGCCCTACGAGGTCTACCTCCAGGTCCTGGAGGAGCTCGCCGCGGCCCGCCTCACGGTCGGCCTCGGCGTCAGCGTGCACACGCTCGCCTCCTACGCGCTCGCCGCCCACGGCACCAAGCAGCAGCAGGTCGAGCACCTGCCCGCCATGCTCGGCGGCGGCCTGCTCGGCGCGTACTGCCTCTCCGAGCCGTCCTCCGGCTCCGACGCGGCCTCGCTGCGCACCAGGGCCGTGCGTGACGGCGACGAGTGGGTGATCAACGGCACCAAGGCCTGGATCACGCACGGTGGCGTCGCCGACTTCTACACCGTGATGGCCCGCACCGGCGAGGACGGCCCGCGCGGGATCACCGCCTTCCTGGTGCCCGGCGACGCGCCCGGCCTGAGCGCGGCGGCACCCGAGAAGAAGATGGGCATGAAGGGCTCGCCCACCGCCCAGGTCCACCTCGACGACGTCCGCATCCCCGACGAGCGGCGCATCGGCGAGGAGGGACAGGGCTTCGCCATCGCCCTGTCCGCCCTCGACTCCGGCCGGCTCGGCATCGCCGCCTGCGCCATCGGCCTCGCCCAGGCCGCACTGGACGAGGCGGTCGCCTACGCCACCCAGCGGCGGCAGTTCGGCCACCCCATAGCCGACTTCCAGGGGTTGCGCTTCATGATCGCCGACATGGCCACACAGATCGAGGCCGGCCGTGCGCTCTACCTGGCGGCGGCCCGGCTGCGCGACACGGGCAGGCCGTTCGCCAAGCAGGCCGCGATGGCCAAGCTGCACTGCACCGACACGGCCATGAAGGTCACCACGGACGCCGTGCAGATACTCGGCGGCTACGGCTACACCGCCGACTTCCCGGCCGAGCGCTACATGCGCGAGGCAAAGGTCCTGCAGATCGTCGAGGGCACCAACCAGATCCAGCGGATGGTCATCGCCCGTCACGTGGCGGGACCCGAAGGTCGCTGAACTGCCCCGTCCGTACCGTCGGGGCCGCCAGCCTGACCCACTCCGGATCGTGGCGGCCCGGCAGGGTGCGGCCCCGGTCGGCCCAGACCCGCATGAGGTCGCGGTAGATGGGCGGGTCCTGCGGCACGGGAGGCGGAACCGATTCTGCGGGGCGGGGGACGAAGATGCGGCGCTGACGCCCGGTGGTCGAGTACAGGGGGGTCATGTTTGGAGAACGCGGCGCAGGCGGGACAAGTCACCGCCCGGCGGATTCGAGCGTGAGTTCATGAACGTCCGCGTCCCGCTCCACCCCGCTCCCGCCGTCTGACGAGGGCGGGCGGCTGCGCGCGGCGAACGAGGCCGAGCAGGAGCGGCGGGCACCTGTGCGCCTGTTCGTCCGGCTGTGCGACCGGGTCCCAGCCGCCGACGCCCGGTTCCTCGCCCCGGCGGGCGGGGGAGACGCGGTGCGCCGGCAGGTGGCGGCCCACCGGGCGCGCCGAGCCTGCCGCCGTCCCCGACCCGGGAGACCACCCTGCCGCACGCGCTCGTCGGTGCTGCACCTCGCCCACCGCCGGGCGTGCTCCGACCGGATCGCCGTCCTCGCGGCGCGGACCCGGACACCCTGATCCCGCACCACGACACTGCGCACGCCGTGGTGCAGGGACGTCACCGGGGTTGAGCCGGGCGCGGCCCGGAGGGCTCAGGCGGCCTGGCGGCGCATCACCGGCACGCGCATCGGGCGCGAGCCCGGGCCGCCGACGTGCGAGAAGGGCTGCGTCCGCCAGTTCAGACCCTGGGGGAGCGTCAGCAGCAGGGCGGTGTCCTGCTCCTGCGGCGCGAAGGACTCGTCCGCGGGGCGTGCGTCGGCCGCCGAGCGGCCCGTGCCCGCACAGACCGTGAGCCCGAACGGGTTCCACGGCGAGGCGCACAGCGCGTGCTCCGGCAGGACCTCCTCGTCCGCCAGCAGTGCGATCGGCTGCGCGCAGTCCGGGCAGACGACCCGGTACATCTCCAATGTGTCGTAGGCGTCGAGCTCCTCCTCCAGGGCGTCGGGTTCGACGCCCTCCGGCTCGGGCTCGATCACCGGCTGCTGCCGCTTGGACGCGGATCGACCAGGGCGCTTGACACTCTGCATGGGATTCTCCCCCTAAGGCTGGGCCGTTACGGCGCTGCGGCCTCGACCACAGCAAGCACTTCCCGTCCCGCCTCGGCGGTAATCACGGGACCATCACGGAGCCTGTTCGAACCGTGTGGCGTTCGTCACATGCCGCGCACAGGTGCCCACACGCGGCCCGCCGCCGGTGCCTTTTGTCTCGAACCGGCCATGACCTGCGCTCTCGGCTATCCGAGGAGATCAACCGCACTGTAGGTTTTGGCGCCATGGAGGAGCTGGACCGTCAGATCGTGCAGCTGCTCGTCAAGGACGGGCGGATGAGCTACACAGACCTGGGCAAGGCCACGGGCCTGTCCACGTCGGCCGTGCACCAGCGGGTGCGCCGGCTCGAACAGCGTGGCGTCATCCGCGGCTACGCCGCGGTCGTCGACCCCGAGGCCGTCGGGCTGCCGCTCACCGCGTTCATCTCGGTGAAGCCGTTCGACCCCAGCGCGCCCGACGACATCGCGGACCGCCTGGCCGGGGTCCCCGAGATCGAGGCCTGCCACAGCGTCGCCGGCGACGAGAACTACATCCTCAAGGTCCGCGTGGCCACCCCGCACGAGCTGGAGGAGCTCCTGGCCCGCGTGCGCAGCCTGGCGGGGGTGTCGACGCGCACGACGGTGGTCCTGTCGACCCCGTACGAGTCGCGCCCGCCGCGGATCTGAGCTCTTCGGGCGCCCCTGATGCGGCGGTCCCGGGCCGGCAGGAGAGACTGTGGGCTATGAGTGAGCGCACCGCCGAGCCCCCCAAGACCGTCCTTCTGCGCCGCGGCGAGGTGCACAGCCCCGCCGACCCCTTCGCGACGGCGATGGTCGTCGAGGCGGGACAAGTCGCCTGGGTCGGCTCCGAGGGCGCCGCCGACGCCTTCGCCGACGGCGTCGACGAGGTGATCGACCTCGACGGCGCCCTGGTCACGCCCGCCTTCACCGACGCCCATGTGCACACCACCGCCACGGGCCTCGCCCTGACCGGCCTCGACCTGACCGCCGCGCCCTCCCTGGAGGCGGCCCTCGCCCTGGTCCGCGAGTTCGCCGCCGCCCGCCCCGGTGACCGGGTCCTGCTCGGCCACGGCTGGGACGCCGCACGCTGGCCCGGCGGCCGCCCGCCGACCCGCGCCGAACTCGACGAGGCCACCGGCGGCCGCCCCCTGTACCTCACCCGCATCGACGTGCACTCGGCCGTCGTCACCACCGCCATGCTGGACCTGGTGCCGGGCGACCTCGACCGCGCGGACGCCCCGCTCACCGGGGACGCCCATCACGCCGTGCGCGAGGCCGCCCTCGGCGCGGTCACCCCTGCCCAGCGCGCCGAGGCACAGCGCGCCGCGCTGGCCCGCGCGGCCTCCCTCGGCATCGGCTCGGTGCACGAGTGCGGCGGTCCGCAGATCTCCTCGGAGGACGACTTCACCGGCCTGCTGCGGCTCGCCGCCGAGGTGCCCGGCCCCCGGGTCGTCGGCTACTGGGCCGAGCAGAACGTGGACAGGGCCCGGGAGCTGGGTGCCGTGGGCGCCGCGGGCGACCTCTTCGCCGACGGCGCCCTCGGCTCGCACACCGCCTGCCTGCACGAGCCGTACGCCGACGCGGGCCACGCCGGCACCGCCTACCTGGACGCCGACGCCGTCGCCGCCCACGTCGTCGCCTGCACCGAGGCCGGTCTGCAGGCGGGCTTCCACGCCATCGGCGACGCCGCCGTCAGCGCCGTCGTGACGGGTGTGCGCGCCGCCGCCGAGAAGATCGGCCTCGCCCGGATCCGCGCCGCCCGGCACCGCGTCGAGCACGCCGAGATGCTCACCCCCGAGACCGTCGCCGGCTTCGCCGAGCTGGGCCTGATCGCCTCCGTGCAGCCCGCGTTCGACGCCCTGTGGGGCGGTGAGGACGGCATGTACGCCCGGCGGCTCGGCGTCGACCGGGCCCGCACCCTCAACCCGTTCGCCGCGCTGCTGCGCTCCGGCGTGCCGCTCGCCTTCGGCTCCGACAGCCCCGTCACCCCGCTCGACCCCTGGGGCACGGTCCGCGCCGCCGCCTTCCACCACACCCCCGAACACCGGGTCTCCGTGCGGGCCGCCTTCACGGCGCACACGCGCGGCGGCTGGCGGGCGATCGGCCGCGACGACGCGGGCGTCCTGGTGCCGGGCGCGCCCGCCGACTATGCCGTCTGGCGCACCGGCGAGCTGGTCGTCCAGGCGCCCGACGACAGGGTGGCCCGCTGGTCGACCGACCCCCGCTCCGGCACTCCTGGCCTGCCCGACCTCACGCCGGGCCGTGACCTGCCGGTCTGCCTGCGCACCGTGGTGGGCGGGCGGACGGTGTTCGTACGGCCGGGCGAGTGATCTCCCGGGGTGGCGTGCCGGCCGTCGGCCGCCACCGCCGCCTCCCACGACCTGCGCATCCTCCGGGCTGTGCGCCGGCACCTCGGCGTCTGTGCAGGTCAGGGGGTTGTTGACAGTCGGCGGCAGCGGGCCGGTAGGTTCGGCCGAGTCCACCACCGGACGCCCGACCGGAGAGCGTTCGCGCAACTTGTCGCAGCGCCGCTGGGTCAGGGACGGTGTGCCGCACCGGGGCACCGTCGCTGGGAGCCAGGCTCAGCGCCCGCGCCGACGAGATGGCGTTCCCGCCGGTCGGCCAGGTGTGACCCGGGTGGGGCCCGGGCTCAGTAGACAACGGCTTTCGGTCGATCCGCAGCCAGCGGGTCCCAGGTCGGCCCGAAGGGCGCCGGGCCCCCATCCGCCGCGGAGCGCAGGCAGTGAACCGCGGCCCGAACATGCCGCGCACAGAGTCGCAACGCGCATGAACGTGGCCGGAACCCGGCGGGAAGATGCCGAAAAACGCATTCTTACCCCACTCTTGTGGAATCGACACCACCATACGAACGAGCCGTCACGTCTTCCCAGGCGGCGGCCACTATGGTGGACGCCTGCGTACGACCAGAAGGGGCAGCAGTGAACGACGGCGACGGGACCCGCGCGGCGAAGGCCCAGGGGAGGCAGTTCGGTCCGCTCGGCACGGCCTTGGTGATCATCCCGACCTACAACGAGGCGGAGAACATCAAGACCATCGTCGGCCGGGTGCGCAAGGCCGTCCCCGAGGCGCACGTGCTGATCGCGGATGACAACAGCCCGGACGGCACCGGCAAGCTGGCCGACGAGCTGGCCGCCGACGACGAGAACGTCCAGGTCATGCACCGCAAGGACAAGGAGGGCCTCGGCGCCGCCTACCTCGCGGGCTTCCGCTGGGGCCTGGAGCGCGGCTACGGCGTGCTGATCGAGATGGACGCCGACGGCTCGCACCAGCCCGAGGAACTGCCCCGGCTGCTCACCGCCCTGAAGGGTGCCGACCTGGTGCTCGGGTCCCGCTGGGTGCCCGGCGGCCGGGTGGTCAACTGGCCGAAGTCCCGCGAGTTCATCTCCCGCGGCGGCAGTCTCTACTCCCGTCTCGCCCTCGAACTGCCGCTGCGCGACATCACCGGCGGCTATCGCGCCTTCCGTCGAGAGACCCTGGAGGGTCTGGGCCTGGAGGAGGTCGCCTCGCAGGGCTACTGCTTCCAGGTCGACCTCGCGCGGCGCGCGGTCAAGGCCGGATTCCACGTGGTCGAGGTCCCGATCACCTTCGTGGAGCGCGAGCTCGGCGACTCCAAGATGAGCAAGGACATCCTGGTCGAGGCGTTGTGGCGGGTCACCGCCTGGGGCGCGGGGGAGCGGATCTCCCGCCTCACCGGCAAGAAGAAGCGCACGTCGTAAGTCCCCCGCGGGCGCGATCCGCCCTCCCCGGAGCGGGTGCGGTCCCGCCCGGCCCGGCCCGCGGACCCCGGAGCCGTCCTAGTCACCCCGGGCCCGGCCGGCTCGCCCCGGAGCCGTTCGATCACCCCCCTTATTCTGCGCTGAGCCACGCCCAGGCACACTGGGAGCATGACGACTGGCGCTCCGACCTCTCCCTACACCGCCCGGCCCCGGCGCTCCCGGCTGCGCAGGTATCTGCCGCTGGGGATCGCCGCGTGGCTGGTGCTGGAGATCTGGCTGCTGACCCTGGTCGCGGGCGCCGCGGGCGGGCTCGCCGTGTTCCTGCTCATCGTGGCGGGCCTCGTGGCGGGCTCCGTGGTGATCAAGCGGGCGGGCCGCCGTGCCTTCCAGAGCCTCAACGAGGCGTTGCAGCGGGGCGGTTCGCCGGAGCGTGGCGGCGGCAACGGCCTGATGATGCTCGGCGGCCTGCTGCTGATGATCCCGGGACTGCTGTCCGACGTGGCGGGCCTGCTCCTGCTCGTCCCGCCGGTGCAGAAGGCCGTCGGCCGCTTCACGGAGAGCGCCCTGGACAAGCGGCTGCGCAGGGCCGCCCCGGGCAGCCTGGGCGACGCCTTCCAGCAGGCCCGCATCCACCGTCCCGACGGCAAGGTGGTGCAAGGTGAGGTCATCCGGGAGGACCGCCCCGACGCCGGCGAGCAGCGGCCTCCGCTGACGCGCTAGGCGGGCACAGCACAACCGCGGGCGCCGTACGAGTCGTACGGCGCCCGCGGTTGTTGTATGTGCTTGCGGCTTCCCGCTAGGCCGACTTGCGGCTGTCCCGGGGATGAACCGCGATGTTCATCGCCCCCGAGCGCAGAACCGCCAGGCGCTCCTCGAGGACCTCTTCGAGCTCCTCACGGGTGCGCCGCTCCATCAGCATGTCCCAATGGGTACGCGCGGGCTTGGCCTTCTTCTCTTCCGGGCCGTCGCCGTCAACCAGAAGTGCCTGGGCCCCGCAGACCTTGCACTCCCACTCCGGCGGGATCTCCGCCTCGACCGAGAAGGGCATCTCGAACCGGTGCCCCTTCTCACATGCGTACTCCACGGCCTGGCGCGGGGCCAGGTCGATACCGCGGTCCGTCTCGTAGCTGGTCACCACGAGGCGCGTACCGCGAAGAGCTCGCTCACTCATGAATCGTGCCTCCCGGGCTTGTCGCCCACAGGACAGGTGTCGCTGTCGTCGTCATCCGGTCAACGTCCGGTCGGCGGTAAAGATTCCCGTTCCGAGTCCCGTTCCGGGTCATGCGTCGCCGTCGTAGCCGCCCCTTGTTCTACCCACAGGCGCCCGGTTTGTCACATCTGCTAGCAGATGTCACCCAGTGTTTCGGCGTCTTTGACGCGCAGTAACGGTACGCCTGGCAGGCCAAACGCGTACACTACCGCCCTTTCGTGTTGAACGCTAAATCGGCGCTAGATCCTTTCCGGCACCGGGTTTCCGGCCGCGGCGATCGCCCGCCGCACCGGGACCCGGGCGAGCAGGGCGAACCCGACGACGAAGAACGCCACCAGCGAGATGATCGCGGAACGGTAGCTGCCGGTCAGCTGGTACGTGACGCCGAACAGCAGCGGTCCGAGCCAGCTCATCCCGCGGTCGCTCATCTCGTACGCCGAGAAGTACTCGGCCTCCTTGCCCGGCGGCACGAGATGGGAGAACAGCGACCGGGACAGCGCCTGGCTGCCGCCGAGGACCAGGCCGATCCCCGCGGCCAGCACGAAGAAGAACACCGGTGCCCTCGCGGGCAGGAAGTAGCCGGCGGCCAGCGTGAGCGTCCAGGCCACCAGGGAGCCGAGAACCGTCCGCTGGGCGCCGTAGACCCGGGCCAGCCGCCCCATCGCCAGCGCCCCCGCCACGGCCAGCACCTGCACCAGCAGCACGGCCACGATGAGCGTCGACTGCCCGAGCCGCAGCTCCTGGGAGCCGTAGACCGAGGCCTGCGAGATCACCGTCTGGATGCCGTCGTTGTAGATGAGGTACGCCAGCAGGAAGGCCAGCGTCAGCGGATGCCCGCGCATGTCCCGCACCGTCGCCGCCAGCTGCCGCAGCCCCGGCGCCGTCGCACGCTCGACGCGCGCGCGGCGGTCGCGCAGCCTGCGCAGCGGCACGAGCGTGAAGGCGCCCCACCACAGGCCCGCCGACGCCAGGCAGATGCGGACGGCGGCCGTCTCGGACAGGCCGAAGGAGCCGTGCGCCGAGTACAGCACCAGGTTGGCGACCAGCACCGTGGAACCCGCCGCGTAACCGAAGGCCCAGCCCCGCGAGGAGACCGCGTCGCGTTCCTCCGGCGCGGCGATCTGCGGCAGGTAGGAGTTGTAGAGCATCATCCCGACCGACTGCGCCGCATTGGCCACGACGAGCAGCACCCCGCCGAGCAGATACCGGTCGCCGTCGAGGAAGAACAGGCCCGTGGTCGCCGCGGCGCCGGTGTACGCCGCTGCCGCGAGCAGCGGCTTCTTGCGCCCCGTGCGGTCGGCCGCACTGCCCACGAGGGGCATCGCCACGACGGCCACGATCACCGACAGGGACACCGAGTACGCGAAGAAGGAGCCCGCCCGGACCGGGACGCCCAGCGGGTGCACAAAGCCGTCGGCGTCCGCCGCCTTCTCGGCCACCGCCGTGAGGTAGGGGCCGAGGAACACGGTCAGGACGCTCGTCGAGTAGACCGAGCACGCCCAGTCGTAGAAGTACCAGCCGCGCTGCTCGCGCCGCAGGCCCGCGGTGTCCTCCGCCGCCTGCGTGCGCAGGGTGTCCATGCCCACCCGTGCCCTCGCTTCCCCGTTCAACTGCGAAGGCTCCGGTCGCGGCGCCCGGCGTCAGACCCAGACGCCGCGCTCCTCCATGACCTTGCGCAACGTGTCGATGTGATCGGTCATGATGCCATCCACGCCGAGGTCCAGCAGCCGGTGCATCCGCTGGGGTTCGTTGACCGTCCACACGTGCACCTGGAGCCCGCGCGCGTGGGCGGCGCGGACGAAGCGGTGGTCGACCACCGGGACGCCCGACTGGGCCTCGGGCACCTGCGCGGCGACGGCGGAGCGGCGCACCGCGGCCGGCAGCCCCCAGGAGCGCAGCCGCAGGCTGAGCACCCCGCGCGTGCCGAACGAGGTGGCCAGCCTGGGTCCGGCCAGCCGCTGGGCGCGCAGCACCCGCGCCTCCGAGAAGGAGCCCAGACAGACCCGGTCCCAGGCGTTCGTGCTCTCGATCAGCTCCAGCAGGGGCCGCAGCGCGGGCTCCGCCTTGACGTCGATGTTCCAGCGGACCTCGGGGAAGGTCTCCAGCAGCTCCTCGAACAGCGGCACCGGTTCACGGCCCCCCACCCGCGCCTGCCGCACCTCCTCCCACGGCAGGTCGGCGATCCGGCCGGCCCCGTCGGTGACCCGGTCGAGGGTCGCGTCGTGGAAGGCGACGAGCCGGCCGTCCGCCGTGGCGTGCACGTCGGTCTCGATGTAGCGGTAGCCCGTCCCGACCGCGCGGCGGAACTGCGCCACGGTGTTCTCCACCCCGTCGGCGGCCCCGCCCCGGTGGGCGAAGGCGATCGGACCGCAGTGGTCCAGGTACGGGTGGCGTGTGGATGGTCTGGTCAGGGTCACGGACGCAGTATCGCCCCCGCCGGTGTCGCGGCGGAAGCGACCGCGCTGCCAGGCGCTGCCGCGGGGATGGCGAACCGCCTCAGGAACACTTGGGCCAGGGGGCCGATGGACACGGCGTACAGCACGGTGCCCACCCCGATGGTGCCGCCCAGCGCGAACCCGGTGACCACCACCGTCACCTCCACCACCGTGCGCATCAGCCGGATCGAGCGGCCGGTGCGCCGGTGCAGCCCGGTCATCAGCCCGTCGCGCGGACCCGGCCCGAAGCTCGCCGAGATGTACAGGCCGGTCGCCGCGCCGTTGAGCACGATCCCGGCGAGCAGGAGCGGAACGCGCACGGTGAGGGCGTGCGTGTCCGGGACCAGGGCGAGCGTGCCGTCCATGGCGAGGCCGACGACGAAGACGTTGGAGACCGTGCCGAGCCCGGGGCGCTGGCGCAGCGGAATCCACAGCAGCAGCACCGCCGCACCCACGACGATCGACACCACGCCGATGGTGAGCCCCGTCAGCTTCGCGAGCCCCTGGTGCAGCACGTTCCAGGGCTCCAGGCCGAGGCCGGACGCCACGAGCAGCGCGGAACTCGCGCCGTAGAGCGCGAGCCCGGTGTACAGCTGGACCAGTCGCCGTGCGAGACGGCCACGAGTGGACACGACATACCCCCCTGAGTGGTGGCGGTGGCCTGATGCGTGACACTCTGTGGCTTGGGATGTAACGCCATCCATGGCCAATCCAGGGAAGGTGGACTGATTGTCATGGCGCAGTGGACCTCGGCGATGGGAGCGGCTCAGCTGGCCCGGCTCCTCACCTCGCAGCAGGAGCGGCCGGCCGGCCCCGGCACCCGCCGTCCGCCCGCCTACCGGGCGCTGGCCGACGGCATCCGGCTGCTGGTGCTGGAGGGGCGGGTACCGGTCGCCGCACGCCTGCCCGCCGAACGCGAGCTGGCCCTCGCCCTCTCCGTCAGCCGGACCACGGTGGCGGCGGCGTACGAGGCGCTGCGCAGCGAGGGTTTCCTGGAGTCCCGGCGCGGGGCGGGCAGCTGGACCGCCGTACCGGCGGGCAACCCGCTGCCCGCGCGTGGCCTGGAACCCCTGCCCCCGGAGGCCCTGGGTTCGGTGATCGACCTGGGCTGCGCATCGCTCCCCGCGCCCGAGCCGTGGCTCACCCGGGCCGTGCAGGGCGCCCTGGAGGAACTGCCGCCCTACGCCCACACGCACGGCGACTATCCCGCCGGGCTGCCCGCCCTGCGCGCGATGATCGCCGAGCGCTACACCGCGCGCGGCATCCCCACCATGCCCGAGCAGATCATGGTGACCACCGGCGCGATGGGCGCCATCGACGCGATCTGCCACCTCTTCGCGGGCCGAGGCGAGCGCATCGCCGTGGAGTCACCCTCCTACGCCAACATCCTTCAGCTCATGCGGGAGGCCGGGGCCCGGCTCGTGCCGGTCGCCATGGCCGAGGGGCTGTCCGGCTGGGACCTGGACCGCTGGCGACAGGTTCTGCGGGAGGCCGCGCCGCGCCTCGCCTACGTGGTCGCCGACTTCCACAATCCCACCGGCGCGCTGGCGGACGCGGACCAGCGGCGCCGCCTGGTGGACGCGGCCCGCTCGGCCGGCACGGTGCTCGTCGCCGACGAGACGATGTCCGAGCTGTGGCTGGAGGAGGAGCTCGGGGACGGGGCGATGCCGCGCCCGGTGTGCGCCTTCGACCCCGCCGGCTCCACGGTGATCACGGTAGGATCGGCCAGCAAGGCCTTCTGGGCCGGCATGCGCATCGGCTGGGTGCGCGCCGCCCCCGACGTCATCCGCAGCCTCGTCGCCGCCCGGGCCTACGCCGACCTCGGCACCCCGGTCCTGGAGCAACTGGCCGTCAACTGGCTGTTCAGCACCGGTGGTTGGGAGCAGGCGGTGGAGCTGCGCCGCGCCCAGGCCCGGGAGAACCGGGACGCCCTCGTGGCGGCGATCCGCCGCGAGCTGCCGGCCTGGGAGTTCGAGGTCCCGCAGGGGGGCCTGACCCTCTGGGTCCGCGCCGGCGGCCTGTCCGGGTCCCGCCTCGCGGAGGCCGGTGAACGCGTCGGCGTCCGTGTCCCCTCCGGCCCCCGCTTCGGCGTCGACGGCGCCTTCGAGGGATATGTGCGCCTCCCCTTCACCGTCGGCGGAGCGGTGGCCGACGAGGCCGCCGCACGCCTCGCGGCAGCGGCACGGCTGGTCGAGACGGGAGGCACCGGTGCCACGGCGGAGGCTCCCCGCACGTTCGTGGCGTAGCAGGTACCGCGCCTCAGGAGCTCTCCGCCGCGCCCACCGGTGCCGTCTCGGCCACCGGCTTGGTGAGATCCATCGGCTCCGCGCGCTCCGCCGGCTCGCCGGTCCCCTGCGCGGAGCGGGGCGGCAGCAGCGCCAGCACCGCCTGGCGGTCGGCGTCGCCGGTCGCGTCGTCGTACGGGTCGGGCGTGCGCGGCACCTGAAGGCGGTGCACCGGGCCGGTCCCCAGGCGGGCGTACCCCCGACCCGGCGGCACATGGGCCGGCGGCGTGTGCGGCGCGCCCCCCAGGACGGCAGCGACCTGCTGGGGTGTCGCGGGCCCGAGCACGACACGCGCGCGCGTGTGCTGCCGTACCGCGTCGCTCAGCGCCTCCGCGCTGTCGAACTGCTCTGCCACGACCACGGTCACGTTGGCCGCGCGTCCGTGCCGCAGCGGCACCTGGAGCAGGGTCTGCGGGTCCTTGCGGCCGTCGGCCGCCGCGAGGTGCGCGAAGACGCCCGGGCGGTCCAGGAGGATCCACAGCGGGCGCCTGGTGTCCTCGGGGGGCGGGTCGCCCGCCTGTCGGGCCAGGTTGATCGCGATGAGCCGCCGCTCGGTCTCCTGCGCCACCCACTCCAGGCTCGCCAGCGCGCCGGGGAGGGCGCACTCCACGGCCAGGACGCCGTCCCGGCCGGTCAGGCACGCGTACTCGCCGGTGCCGCCGCCGTCGACGATCAGGACGTCCCCGTACTGGAGGGCCTGCAGCGCGATGGAGCGCAGCAGGGTCGAGGTGCCGCTGCCCGGGTGTCCCATGGCGAGCAGGTGCGGCTCGGTGGAGCGGATGCCGGTGCGCCAGACGACCGGCGGCACGTCGCGCCGTTCCTCGCCGTAGTCGAGGGGGAGGGTGCGCTGCACCTCGCTCGGGTCGGTGAAGCCGAGGACGGTCTCGCCGGGTGCGGTGACGAAACGCTGGGCGCCGATGTCGGTGGGCAGCGGGGGCAGGACGGTCACGGTGAGCTGGTTGCCCGCCTCGTCCCAGGCGAAGTGGTACTCGCGGCTGCGCCCGGCCTTCGCGGTCAGCAGCTGCTCGATCCGCACACGCGCGTCGGGCTCGCCGTCCGGGAAGTAGGGGGGATAGCGGACGAGGAGGTGGCGCAGGCGTCCGGTGTCGTCGAACTCGTGCCCGGGGAACGCCTTGTCCCACTCCCCGCCGTGCGCGTACAGCGGTGCGGGGTCCGCGGGAGCGGAGAAATAGGGCACCAGGGCCTCGTAGAGAGCCTGGAGCCGCTCGGCCTGGGACGCGTCGGGCCCCTCGGGGGCCGACGGGGTGCGGTCGCGGCCCTGCCAGGCCGCCGCCGCCATCAGGGTGATGACGGCGAGCAGCGGCCCGTACGGCACCAGCGCCACGACCAGGACCACGGAGGCCACCAGGAACAGCAGCGGCCCGCGCTTGTCCTTGGGGGTGTCGGCCCACTTGCGCCGCCCGGCCGAGGCGAGCAGGCGCAGCCCGCGCGAGACGGTGATCAGCGGGTGGAGGACGTCGGTGGCGCTGTCGGCCGCCGTCCGGGCCAGCTCCCGGCTCCGGGCGATCTGCGCCCGGGCGATCTGGGCGTTTTCCTTGCTCAGAATGCGGGGGAGAGGGCGCCGGGCCACTGCTGTCTCCTGTGGGTGCGTACGGGTGGGACGTGAGCGGTCGGCGTCAGAACTTGATGCCGCCGAGGAGGCTTGCCAGGCTCTCTCCGCCGGCCTTGATGCTCGGGGCGATGGCCGTGTTCGAGAGGTAGAAGCCGAACAGGGCCGAGACGCACGCGTGCGAGCCCTTGAGCCCGTCCTTGCGGAAGAAGAGGAACACGACGGTGCCGAGCAGGACGACGCCTGACATCGAGAGGATCATTGGGGGCCTCCTGGCGTTGAAGAGGGGACAGTCACCATGAGTACTTCCAGCATCACAGGATGTATCCATACGATAAAAGGTGCAACCGGGTGAATTTCGTTACTTTTCGCTCGATTGGTCCAGCGGATCCTGGGCCGGTCGGGCAGGGGACGTGCGTCCGGCGGAGCCCGCAGTGATCTTTGCCTCGGGCACAGCGGGTCATGTGAGGCGCGAGCCAGTACCCTTGCGATTCACCTGAACGGTTGTCATGAGAGGCGGTCCGGCCGATGAGTGAAGCCCCCGACCCCGAGGTCGTGGAGCTGGCCACCAAGATCTTCGATCTGGCGCGGCAGGGGCAGACCGAGGCGCTCATGGCGTACGTGGACGCGGGCGTTCCGGCCAACCTCACCAACGACCGCGGCGACTCCCTGGTGATGCTCGCCGCCTACCACGGCCACGCGGACGCGGTGCGCGCGCTGCTCGCCCGTGGCGCGGCGGCGAACGAGGTCAACGACCGAGGTCAGACCCCGCTCGCGGGGGCGGTCTTCAAGGGCGAGACGGACGTGATCGAGGCCCTCCTGGAGGGCGGGGCCGACCCCTGCGCGGGGACGCCGTCGGCCGTCGACGCGGCCCGGATGTTCGGCAAGGCGGAGGTCCTGGAACTGTTCGGCGTCCACTGACCCGAACGTCCGGACCCGATACGACACGGAAAACGGGGGAGGCGGTACGGGGCCGCCGGAAATACGGTCGCGGCAGCACACACCGCGGGTCATCATGACGTCGTGATTCACGGACGCGATGGCTGGGCAGGTGTTGCCGCACCGCGCGGACCGTGATCGGTCCGCATGGGCCACCGACGAGAGGCAGAGAGAGATGGTCTACAGCAAGCAAGAGACGGCGGGCGCTCCGACGTTGTGTCACGCGGCCAGGTAGTGCGTGTTCCCCGGTTGCGTCGACGCTTGATGTGAGGCTGTTTCCCATGTTCGATCCGGTCATAGCGCCCAGCGGTACGCTGCTCGGCCTGCTCCAGCGCGGCCGCGGCGACGGCACACTGCACGCGCTCACCGCCCCCCGCGCGGAGGCGCTCGCGGCCTTGAACCACTGTGTGCTGCGCGATCCCCGCCACGACTGGCAGCTGGAGAACCGCTCCCTGTACTACGCCCGGCTCTACCTCGACCTGAACGGCGAGCTGGACGCGGTCGAGGCGCACCTGTTCGACCCCGAGGACGTGCTCGACACCGACGAGTCCCGCACCGGCCTGGCCCTGGCCGTGCTCGGGCACCTCGCCTCCTACGGCCGGCGGGACGCGCTCGAACTGCTGCGCCGGTACGCCGCCCACGGCTCCAACTGGGCCTGGGCGCTCGACGAGCTGGCCCTGAGGGACGACGACGCGGGCCTGCGCGCCCTCGCCGCACCCGTCCTGGCCCGCTTCCCCGCCGACCCCGAGGGCGAGGCCGAACTGGCCGCAGCCGTGCGCGACGCCTTCGAGCCGCGGCCCTGGCGGCTGTGGGCCGAGGATCCGCGCGAATCGATCGCCACCCGCGTGCGTGCCGCGCAGGAGGCCGGCTGCTTCGACCGCTGGCAGCGTCAGCTGCGGCCGACCGGGCCCCGACCGGGCTGGAGCGTGCGTGCCGTCTTCGAATGGGCTCAGCAGGGCATGGAGCGCGGCGCCGCCCTCCACGTCCCGGCCGCCCGCTGCCTGGTCGCCGTGGCCGGCCCGGAGGACCGGCCCGAGATCCTGCAGGCCGCCAGGAGCGGCGGCGACGGAGCCCGGTGCACCGCACTGCGCTACCTCGCCGACAGCAATGATCCCGACGCCCCCGACCTGATCGAGGCCGCGGTGGCCGACGGCACGGCCGTCGTCGTGGAGGCCGCCGTCGACGCCTTCGAACGGATGCGCAGCGTCGCCGCCGTGGACCGCGCGCGCGGCTGGGCCCAGCGCCCCGACGCGCTCGGCGCCGCCGCCGGACGCATGCTCGCCTGCCGCGGCGGCGCACAGGACAGCGCCCTCGTCCTCGCCGCCCTCCGCGAGGCCGTGCGCGGCGACGGCCCCGACGCGCCCACCCTGTTGACCCTGGTCGACGGCGCCGGTCGCCTCGGCATCTCCTGCGCGGCCCCCGTGCTGCGCCACATCTACCGCGAGACGGCCTCCTCGCATCTCCGCGGCCGCGCCGCCCGCGCCCTGGCCGCCACCGACCCCTCCTTCGCCACCGGCTTCGCCGTCGAATGCCTGTGGGACTGCGAGGAGACCACCCGCGAACTCGCCGCCCGGCACGCCGAGACCGGCGACGCCCGGGTCGTGGAGCGACTGCGCCGCCTGGCCGTCGATCCGGCCGAGGAGGACGAGGTACAGACCGCGGTGCGCAGCCGCTTCGGACCGGACCTCTCGGCCGGCTGACCCCGCGCCCGCGCACAGCGCGGAGGGGCCGACGCCCCGCCGCATGAACACCGGGCGACGAAGCCGCCGCACGTGCTCGCGGCCCGGATCGAGGCGGAGCGGCCGCAGGGGGTGCGGTGCTGAGCCCGGTCAGCGGCGGCGTACCGCCACGAACCGGACCGGGGTGCCCGGCACCGCCTGCGCGGCCGCCGGGAGGTCGGCGGCGCGCACCACCGCGATCACCGGATAGCCGCCGGTGGTGGGATGGTCCGCGAGGAAGACCACCGGGCGGCCGTCCGGCGGTACCTGGACCGCGCCGAGCACCATGCCCTCGCTCGGCAGTTCACCGGCACGGGCCCGCTCCAGGGCCGGCCCCTCGGTGCGCAGCCCGATGCGGTTGCTCGCCGAGGACACCCGGTACGTGCGCGTGGTCAGGTCGCGGACCGCGCGCGCCGTGAACCAGTCGTCGCGCGGGCCCAGGGTGACCCGGAGCACGAGTTCGTCCGGCGGACGGGCCTGCGGGGCGACGTCGACGCGCGCGGGCGGTCCGGCCGGGCCGCCGAGGGGGAGCACCGTTCCGTCGGCGAGCGGCGGCGGGCCGAGGCCGGACAGCAGGTCCGTGGCGCGGCTGCCGAGCACCGGCTCCACGGCGATGCCGCCGGAGACGGCCACGTAGCTGCGCACACCGGCCACCGCGGCACCCACCTCCAGCAGTTCACCCGCCCGCACCACGACGGGCGCGCCCCACGCGGCCGGCCGGCCGCCGACCAGCAGCGGGCAGGGCGCTCCGCCGACCGCGACGGTCACCGTGGAACGGGGGCGCACCGCGCAGCCGTTGAGCGTCGTCTCCAGGACGGCGGCGTCCGGCGCATTGCCGACCAGCCGGTTGACGAGCGCCGCCGCGGGCGCGTCCAGCGCACCGGAGCGTGGCACGCCGAGGTGGGCGTACCCGGGTCGCCCGCGGTCCTGCACGGTGGTCAGCGCGCCCGAGCGCACGACGACGAGCGCGCGGTCGGTCATGCGTCCTCCACTGGCACGGCGGCCCCGCTGGCGGTGCGCGCGCGGGGGTGGTCGGTCATGCGTCCCCCACCGGCACGAACCGCACCCGGGCGCCCGGCGAGAGCAGCGCGGCCGGTACGCGCGCGTGGTCCCACAGCACCGCGTCGGTCGAGCCGATGAGCTGCCAGCCGCCCGGCGAGGATCGCGGGTACACGCCCGTGTACGACCCCGCGAGCGCCACGGCACCGGCCGGTACCGCGGTGCGCGGAGTGGCCCGGCGCGGTACGTCGTAGCGGGGCGGGAGCCCGGTGAGATAGCCGAAGCCGGGCGCGAACCCGCAGAAGGCCACCGTGAATTCGGTGCTCGCGTGAATGCGGGCCACCTCGTGCTCGGGCACCTTCCAGTGCGCGGCGACCGCGGCCAGGTCGGGGCCGTCGTAGCGCACCGGGAGCTCGACGAGGGCACGCGCGCGCGGGGGAGGCGGCGGTATCGCGGCAGAGGTCAGCTCGGCTGCGACGCGGGCCGGGTCGGGCAGCCCGTCGAGCAGGACCGTGCGCGCCGCCGGCACGATCTCGCGGACGGCGAGCCAGCCCTCCGCGCGGCGCCGCAGCAGCTCGGCGTGCAGCGCCTGCGCCTCCTCGACCGAGGCCAGCTCGACGAGCAGGGCCTCGTCCCCGACGGGCAACGTCCTCACGCGAAGGCCTCCACCCGCACGCCCGCCGCCACCAGCCGCTCGCGCACGCGCCGGGCCAGCTCCACCGCGCCGGGCGTGTCACCGTGCAGACACAGCGAGCGGGCGCGCACCCGGATGCGCGCGCCCGACTCCGCCGTGACGTCGCCGGAACGCGCCAGCGCGACCGAGCGCTCGACGACGGCCTCCGGGTCGGTCACCACGGCGCCGTCCCGTCCGCGCGGCACCAGCGTGCCCTCGTCGGTGTACGCGCGGTCCGCGAACGCCTCCGAGACGGCCGGCAGGCCCGCCTTCCCGGCCAGTTCCAGCAGCCGCGAGCCGGGCAGGCCCAGCACCGGCAGCGCGGCGTCGGCGAGCAGCACGCCGTCGATCACCGCGCGCGCCTGCTCCTCGTCGTGGACGACCCGGTTGTACAGCGCGCCGTGCGGCTTGACGTACGCCACGCGTGCGCCCGCGGCCCGGGCGAAGACCTCCAACGCCCCGATCTGGTAGGCCACCTCGGCCGCCAGTTCGGCGGGCGGCACGTCCATCGCGCGCCGCCCGAACCCGGCGAGGTCCCGGTAGGAGACCTGTGCGCCGATCGTCACGCCGCGCGCGGCCGCCAGCTCGCAGACCCGGCGCATGGTGGCCGCGTCCCCGGCGTGGAACCCGCAGGCCACGTTGGCGCTGGTGACGACGGACAGCAACTGCTCGTCCTCGGTGAGCCGCCAGCGGCCGAAGCCCTCGCCCAGGTCGGCGTTCAGATCGATCGCGGTCATGGTCCCTTCCGTGTCCGCCGGTTCGCGTGTCGGGTGCGGTGGCCGGTCGGCGTCAGTCGACGCCGACCAGCCGGTACTGCTCGTCGCGCGCGTCGGTCAGGAACATCTGGCCGGGCGCGTGGGTGATGGCGAACGGCGGCCGCGAGGCCATCACCGCGGCCTGCGGGGTCACGCCGCAGGCCCAGAACACCGGTATGTCGCCGTCCTGCGCGGCCACCGGGTCGCCGAAGTCGGGGCGGCCGAGGTCCGCGATGCCGAGCCCCGCCGGATCGCCGCAGTGCACGGGGCCGCCGTGCACGGCCGGCAGCAGGCTGCTCTCGCGGATCGCGGTGCGCAGGTGCTCCGGTGGCACCGGGCGCATGGACACCACCATCGGGCCGCGCAGTCGGCCCGAGGGGCGGCACTGGCGGGCGGTGACGTACATCGGCACGTTGCGGCCCTGCTCCACGTGCCGGATCGGCACGCCCGCGCGGGCCAGCGCCCACTCGAAGGTGAAGCTGCACCCGAGCAGGAACGTCACCAGGTCCGCGCGCCAGTGCGCGCGCACGTCCGTGGGTTCCTCGACCAGCTCGCCGTCCTGCCACACCCGGTAGCGCGGCAGGTCGGTGCGCAGATCGGCACCTTCGGCGAGGACGGTCGTCGTGGAGCCGGCGTCCGTGACGTCGAGCACCGGGCACGGCCTCGGGTTGCGCTG
Source organism: Streptomyces sp. AF1A (assembly GCF_047340315.1). Classification (NCBI taxonomy): domain Bacteria; kingdom Bacillati; phylum Actinomycetota; class Actinomycetes; order Kitasatosporales; family Streptomycetaceae; genus Streptomyces; species Streptomyces sp. AF1A. The sequence continues at coordinate 6,395 of NZ_JBLEBI010000028.1, read as the reverse complement.
GCAGAACAGCAGCATGTCGTAGGCCCAGTCGGCGGGCACCGCGATCAGGTTGGCCTGTGTGTGGCCCGCCGCGACCCCGGCCGTGGGTCCGGCGAGGCCGTCGCGGAACCGGGTCCGCGCGGTTTTCGGGCTCCACGCGTGCGCGTGCTCGTCGGCCGTGGTGACGGGCCGGTCCGCGGTGCGCTGCACCGCCCTCACGCCAGCTCCTCTCCGCGCGTCTCGGGCAGTCCGAGCAGCGCCAGCGCCGCGAGCCCGTAGCCGATCGCGCCGAAGACCAGCGCGCCGCCCACGCCCCAGCTGTCGGCCAGGAAGCCCACCAGGGTCGGGAACACGGCGCCGACCGCGCGGCCCGTGTTGTACGTGAAGCCCTGCCCGGTGCCGCGCACCGCGGTCGGGTACAGCTCGCTCAGGTAGGAGCCGAAGCCGCTGAAGATGGCCGACATGCAGAAGCCGAGCGGGAATCCGAGCACGAGCAGCAGGGTGTTGGCGCCGTGCGGGATGTTCGCGTAGGCCAGCACGCACACCGCCGACAGCAGCGCGAACAGCCAGATGTTGGCGCGGCGGCCGAGCCGGTCGGTGAGGTGACCGCCGGTCAGGTAGCCGAGGAAGGCTCCGGAGATCAGGAACGTCAGGTAGCCGCCGGTGCCGACGACCGACAGGCCGCGCTCGGACTTCAGGTACGTCGGCACCCAGGTCGCCAGCGTGTAGTAGCCGCCCTGCACGCCCGTGGACAGCAGGCTCGCGAAGACCGTCGTGCGCAGCAGGCCCGGGACGCCGTCCCGGCCCGGCCGGAAGATGGCCAGGAACGAACCGCGACGGGGGTCCCGTTCGCGGGCCGCCGTGGCCGTGGGGGCGTCGTGCACCCGGCGGCGCAGCCACACCACGAGCAGCGCGGGTAGCGCGCCGGTCCAGAACATCACCCGCCAGGCCAGGTCCTCGTCGGCGAAGGAGAACACCAGCGTGTAGACGGCCGCGGCCAGCGCCCAGCCGACCGCCCAGGAACTCTGGACGGCGCCGAGCGTACGGCCCCGGTGCCGCGCGGACGCGTACTCGGCGACGAGGATCGCCCCGACCGCCCACTCGCCGCCGAAACCGAGGCCCTGGAGCGCCCGGAAGGCCAGCAGCGCCTCGTAGTTGGGCGCGAAGCCGCACGCCACGGTGAACACCGCGTAGGTGATCACCGTGATCATCAGGGCCCGGACCCGGCCCAGCCGGTCCGCGACCACGCCGGCCGCCGCGCCGCCGATCGCCGACACCACCAGCGTGACGGTGGTGAACAGGCCCGTCTGGCCGCTGTTCAGGCCGAAGTACGCCGAGAGCGCCACCATCGTCAGCGGCAGCGTGAAGTAGTCGTAGGAGTCCAGGGCATATCCGCCGAAAGCGCCGGCGAACGCGCGCCGGCCGCGCGGGCCGAGGGCGTGCAGCCAGCCGAACGCGCCGCCCTCGGCGGCGTGTTCACCCTTGCCCGGAAGGGAGTCGGAGTTGAGGGCCGACGGTGGAGGGGTCGTGCTCATGGGCACCTCGCAGAGGGGGACGGAGGGTGCGGGGACGTGAGCAGTGCCGTGCGGGAGTCGTGCCACGGGCCGAGCGCCGTGCGAAGCACCGTAGAGGATCGTTCAACGATCCTTCAATACCCCTGTTGTCTCGTCCTGGTGTCTGCGATTGAATTCCGGGCATGGCAGAGCAGTTGGCGGGACTGGCCGACGACCGCGCCCTCCTGGGGCGCACGAGCACGGCGGAGCGCGTTTCGGACATCCTCAGAAGCCGCATTGCCGACGGGTACTTCCCGCCCGGCACCCGGCTGTCCGAGGACAGCATCGGCGGGGCGCTCGGCGTCTCCCGCAACACTCTGCGGGAGGCGTTCCGGCTGCTCACGCACGAGCGCCTGCTCGTCCACGAGCTGAACCGGGGCGTCTTCGTCCGGGTGCTGACCGTCGAGGACGTCGAGGACATCTACCGCACCCGGTCCCTCGTGGAGTGCGCCGTCGTGCGGGGGCTGGGCGAGCCGCCGTACGCGCTGCAGGGGCTGGCCGCAGCGGTCGCCGAGGGGGAGACGGCGGCCGTCGAGAATGACTGGAAAGCGATGGGTACGGCCAACATCCACTTCCACCAGGAGCTGGTCGCCCTCGCGGGCAGCGAGCGCACCGACGAGTTGATGCGCTCCGTCTTCGCCGAACTGCGGCTCGCCTTCCACGTGGTCGACGACCCGCGCCGGCTGCACGAGCCGTATCTCGCGCGCAACCGCCAGATCCTGCGGGCGCTGCAGGCGGGGGACCAGCCTGAGGCGGAGCAGCTCCTGGAGACCTACCTGGCGGACTCCCTGAAGCGCGTCGTGGACGTGTACCGACGACGGGTGGGCGAAGAAGGCGCCTCCTGAGACGGGTGACCGGGATGACGGGCGCCTCCTGAGACGAGCGTGGGATGAAGGGCGCTTCCTGAGACGAGCGACTGGGATGAAAGGCGCCTCCCGAGACGAGTGACCCGACGGAGCACCGACCCGACGGAAGAGCGACCCGTCGGAGCGGCGTCTCGACGGAAGAGCGACCCGTCGAAAGAGTGCCCCGTCGGAGCCGCGTCCCGACGGACCAGCGATCTGAAGGGGCGGCCAGGGGGCAGCGATCCGAGGGGCAGTGATCCCGAGGGGCGCGGGGAACCGCGCGACGAGCCGCACCGGACCCGCACCCGGACAAACGACGCACGCCCGCCCCGGCCAAACCGGCGGAGCCCTCTCGTTTGGGTCGATGTCAGACCGAGGACCTAGTCTGTGCACCGTGACTTCGCCTGCATCGACGGACCGCGTTCCGCCCCAGCTCAGCGCGGGGCCGCGCCCGGCACAGGGCCCGGCCGCCGACGAGGGGCTGGCGCGTCGGCTGCGCGCGCTCGCCTGCACCGCGCCGCTGCACGACCTGGACGCGCGCAAGGCCAACCTGGCCGGCGAGTACTCGGTGTACGGCATGGCGGAGGTGGCGCTGGCCGCCATCGACCTCGTCACGCTGAACATGGACTTCGACACCGGCGCCGACCACGAGCAGATCGTCGCCCGGCTGATCCCGCGCATCGCCGCCCAGGCCCCCCACCGGCCCCCGGCCGAGCACGAGCGGGTGGCCCGCTGGGTCCTGGAGAACCTGATCAACGTCGGCAGCGTGGACCGCGGCTTCCGCGCGGTGTACGGCACGTTCGGCCCGGACGGCACCTATGTGCGTCGTGACTACGACTTCAAGCTGATCGAGGAGGTCCCCGGCCCCGGCGGCACGGTGTACCTGCGCACGACGGACGAGGCGGTCAACGTCCTGGTCGGCGCCCTCGACACCGACGTCACCAGCGCCCAGATCGCCGCCGAGGTCAAGCTGGAGGTGCTGATCAACCGTGGCCGGCTCGCCGACGCCCAGCTCGCCGCCGAGCAGGCCCGGTACCGCACGGTGCAGTACTCGGAGACGCTGCGCCGCGCCTTGGAGGCCACCCGGCGCAACGTCCGCGCGGTCGACTGGCTCAACGCCGTGCCCGACATGATCGCCGAGGCCCTGGACCACGTGGCCGACCGCTACCGCCACGAGAACGCCATCCTGACCAACATCCGCAAGGCCCGCGACGAGACCGAGGAGCCCGGGCACAAGCGCCGCGCCGCCGAGCTGGTCGACATCGTCAAGGACTGCATCCGCCGGCACACCCAGCTCCAGTCCCGCCTGCTCGAGGCGGGCCCGCTGTTCCGCGCGGAACAGGACCGGCAGGCCTTCGCCACCCCGGCGACGACCTCGGGCTTGGACCTCTACGGCCACCTGGTCGCACCGGTGCTGACCCTGCCCGCCGAGCACGCGACCCGGGTCACGGACGCGTTCTTCGCCAACGGGACCGGGCTGCGCACGCCGGTGTCCGTGCGGGTGACCGACCTCGTCGACATACTGCTGACGCCCCCCGTCGAGCGCGAGCACCTGGGCGCCGAGATGCCCGAGCCCGACCTGATCGCCACCCCGGACGACAGCCGGTTCAGCGAGGAGCAGCTGGCCGCCGCCATGGAGCTGCTCGACCTGCCCGCCGACGCCCCGCGCAGACTGTCCGGGCTGCTCGCCGAGGCCCGGCGCACCGGCGACCCGGATCTGGCCTACCTGGTCGCCCTGTTGGCGGTCCACGCGGCCAGCCCGCCCGTCGGCACCGCCTACCGGCAGGGCGAGGAGAAGCTGCTCTTCGCCGTGGACGACGGCACGGAGCTGGACGACCCCGAGTTCGGCGGGGCCGACCTGATCGTGGGAACCGCCCTGCTGGACGCCGCCGGGATGGCGGCGGACCGGACGGAAGCGGCATGAGTCACCGAGAGCGCGACAAGGAGTCCCGACCGTGAGCGAGCACGTCGAGTGGAGTGACACGGAGGCCCCGGCCCCGTCGGCATCCGCCGCCGTCACCCCAGCCGACGCCGCCGACGCGGCGCGGCTCGTCGCCTTCGGCCTGCAGCCCAAGCTGCAGCCCGCACGCGACCAGGAGTACACCGAGCTGCTGCGCCGCCACCGCGACGACCCGGCGTTCGCCCGGCTCACCGACGCCGTCGCCGCCGGTCTGGGGCTCGTGGTGCTGGAGGTGTCCACGCGCGCGGGGATGGCCGTGACCGCCGCCGAGGACTCGGTGTTCGCCGTGCGCATGGGCGACTACGCGCGTCGCACCACCGCCGACTCCGGCGACCGCTTCCTGCACGGACTCGCCCATCTCGCCGTCGCCGCACTGGCCTTCCCCCGCCCCGAGGACCTGGCCGACGACACCTACATCGGCCGTGTCACGGTCAACGGCGTCGACGCCTTCGTACGGCAGGCCTGCCGCCGTCTGGAGGAGCGCGCCGAGGAGCAGGGGGAGAACACCGACCCGGCGACCGACGCGCCGGGCCTGGAGGCCGCCTGGCGGATCTGGGCCAGACGCAGCGCCACCGGCGCCACCAAGGACGCGCGCCGGCCCGCCTCCTCCACCACCGGGATAGTGGCGAAGGCCCTGGCCTTCCTCACCGACTCGGGCTTCCTGCAGCGCACCGGCGACGACAGCGGCGGCACCTACCGCACCACGGCCCGCTACCAGCTCCAGGTCCGCGACATGGCGGGCAGCGCCGCCATGGCCGAACTGCTGGAACTGGGCGTCGTCCCGGTGACCGACGGCACGGCCAGCCTGCTGCCCGCCGAGGACACCGACGACCTGGAACTGGTGGCCGACGCGGGGCTGCCGTTCCACTCCTGACCCCAACCCCCGCACCTTTCCCTGCCTTTCCGTACCTTTCCGCACTGATACGAAGCCTTACGACGAGAGTCCGCCATGTACGAGCTGTCCCGGGTCCGCCTCTACTCCATCGGTCCCGCCGGCGCGCGCTACGCCGACACCGTGCTCGACCTGCGGGGCGTGGGCGAGCCCGTGCCCGACCCGGCGCCCACGCAGGCGGAGTTCTTCGAGGAGGAGCCCGCCGGCCCGCCGCGCCGTCCCGCGCCCGCGGGCGTGCTGTTCCTGGAGAACGGCGGCGGCAAGTCCGTGCTGCTCAAACTGATCTTCTCGGTGATGCTGCCGGGCCACCGCAACACGCTCGGCGGCGCCAGCTCCGGCGTGCTGCGCAAGTTCCTGCTCGCCGACGACTGCGGTCACGTGGCCCTGGAGTGGCAGCACGTGCAGACCGGCGAGTGCGTCGTCGTCGGCAAGGTCAGCGAGTGGCGCGGACGGCAGGTGTCCAACGACCCGCGCAAGTTCGCCGAGGCCTGGTACTCCTTCCGCCCCGGGCCCGGTCTCAGCCTCGACAACCTGCCCGTGGCCGAGTCCACCGCCGTACGGCCGCCCGCCGAGGGCACCTCGGGCGCCCAGGGCCGACGCCGCACCATGAAGGGCTTCCGCGACGCCCTCACGGAGGCCGGCAAGGCCTACCCGCACCTGGAGGTGCACTGGGAGGAGATCCACGAGCGCTGGACCGAGCACCTCGGCGACCTCGGCCTCGACCCCGAACTCTTCCGCTACCAGCGGGAGATGAACGCCGACGAGGGCGAGGCGGCCGGTCTCTTCGCGGTCAAGAAGGACTCCGACTTCACCGACCTGCTGCTGCGCGCGGTCACCGACACCCGCGACACCGACGGCCTCGCCGACCTCGTCGGCGGCTTCGGCAACAAGCTCGGCCGACGGGCCGAACTGATCGCCGAACGGGACTTCACCGCCGGCTCGGTCGACCTGCTCGGCCGGATCGTCGAGGCCGCCGACGCCCGCTCACGCGCGCGGGACATCCACGTGGGCGCCGAGCGCCGTACCCGCGCCCTGGCCCGGCGGCTGTCCGCGCGGGCCGTGCAGGAGCGGGTCCGGGCCGCCGACCTCGCCCAGCGGGTCACGGCCGCCGCGTACGCCGTCACCCACTCCGAGGGCGCCCGCGAGCGCAGCGCGCTGATCGCCGC
>NZ_JBLEBI010000279.1:0-5611 GCF_047340315.1 Streptomyces sp. AF1A | reverse complement strand
CCGCCCGTCCCGCCGGCACCCGCACGGCCGGAGAGCCTGTGGCGGCGCCTGCTGAACTGGTGGCGCGGCGAGTGAGCGAAGGCGACTAGACCTCGCCGGCCCACTCCCCGAAGGACGACCAGGCCCGGAGCACGCGAGCGCTCGCGAACGCGTGCTCCGCCCCGGTGACCGGATCGGTGAACTCCAGCCTGCGCGCCAGCAGTTGCAGGGGGCGCCGGAAGTCGCCGGCGGGCACCGGGGCGGTCACCTCCGGATACAGCGGATCACCGAGGATGGGCACGCCGAGGGCGCTCAGGTGCACCCGCAGCTGATGGGTCTGGCCGGTGCGCGGAACCAGCCGGTAGCGCGCCAGCCCGTCCCGCCGCGCCACCAGTTCCACCCGGGTCACCGCGTTGGGCTCGCCCTCGGCCTCCCGCGCGGCCGGCACTCCGCGCTCCTTCAGGATCCGGCTGCGCACCGTCCGGGGCAGCGCGAGCGAGGCGTCGTACGGCGCGACCGCCTCGTACTCCTTGCGCACGCGCCGGTCGCGGAACAGCGTCTGGTAGGCGCCGCGCTCCTCGGGCCGCACCGTGAACAGCACCAGCCCGGCCGTCAGCCGGTCCAGGCGGTGCGCGGCCGTCAGCGCCGGGATGCCCAGCTCGCGCCGCAGCCGGGCCAGCGCGGTCTCGGCGACATGCGTGCCGCGCGGGGTCGTGGCCAGGAAGTGCGGCTTGTCGGCGACGACGATGTGCTCGTCCCGGTACACCACCTCCACCGGAAAAGGCACCGGCACCTCGGCGGGCAGCTCGCGGTGGAACCACACGAACATCCCCGGCTCGTACGGCGCGTCCGGCGCCACCGGCCGCCCGTCGGCCCCGACGACCAGCCCCGCGTCGAACATCCCCTCGACCACCCCGGCCCCGGCCCCGCTGAGCCGCTGCACCAGATGCTCCCGCACGGTCGCCCACGCGCCACCCGCGGGCAGCCGCACCCGCACCGGGTCCACCCCGTCGCGCTGGGGCAGCGGGGCGGGCGGGGGCGGCGTGCGGCGTCTCATCGAGGTCAAGCGTACGAGCCCTGCGGACCGCCCCGCCCTGGCAGGATGCGGATCATGCCGTACCTCAGGAACCCGGTCCTGCCCGCCGGGACCCTCGCCCGCACCCCGCAGCCGACCCTGGACGCCGGTGACGGCCTGCTCCTGCGCCCCTGGCGCGCCGAGGACGCGCCCGCCGTGCACGCCGCCTTCCAGGACCCGGTGCTCCACCAGTGGCACGTCAGGTCCTGCGACTCCGTGGCGGAGGCCGCCGACTGGATCGCGGAGTGGCAGCGGTGCTGGGAGCGCGAGCGGGACGCCCAGTGGGCCGTCGTGGCCCCGGACACCGGCCGGCTGCTGGGCCGGGTGGCGCTGCGCCAGATCCTGCTGGCGGACGGCGTGGCCGAGATCGCGTACTGGACCGTCGCGCGGGCCCGCGGCCGGGGCGTCGCGGCACGGGCCACCACCGCCCTGACCCGCTGGGCGTTCGAGGAGATCGGCTTCCACCGGCTGGAGCTCCTGCACGCCACCGGCAACCAGGCGTCCTGCCGGGTCGCCGGCAAGACCGGCTTCGCCCTGGAGGGCACCAAGCGCAGCGCCCTCCTGCACCCCGACGGCTGGCACGACATGCACCTGCACGCGCGCGTGCGGGGCGACTGAGCCGGACGGCCGTCTGGCGGCCGCCGTCCCCGGTAGGACGGCCGCCACCGCCGTACGGCCGCACCGGGCCCGGTGGCCCGCACCGGCTTCACGGGTGCACGGTGCCGTTCCAAACGGTGACGACGGCGGAGTCCGGCACCCGCGCGGATGCCGCCGTCAGGCGACGTCGGTCCCCTGAACCGGCCGACGGACCCGGGCCGTTGGGCGCCGGTCCGTGTGAAGATGGAGCGCGTGCCGGCCTACGACCTCGCGAACCGACTCGTCGTCGGTGTCGCCTCCAGCGCGCTGTTCGACCTGCGGGAGTCCGACGCGGTCTTCCGGGAGCAGGGTGAGGAGGCCTACCGGGCCTACCAGGAGCGGAACGTGGACGACACGCTGCGGCCCGGGGTCGCGTTCGCGTTCATCCGCAGGCTGCTGTCGCTGAACGACCTCGGCGAGCCGGGAGACCCGCTCGTGGAGGTCATCATCCTCTCGCGCAACGACCCCGACACCGGCCTGCGGGTCATGCGGTCCATTAAGGCCCACGAACTGCCGATCACCCGGGCCGTGTTCATGCAGGGCCGGTCCCCGTACGCGTTCATGACCGCGCTCAACATGTCCCTGTTCCTGTCCGCGAACGGGGACGACGTGCGCGAGGCCGTCGCCGCGGGCCTGCCGGCGGGACACGTGCTGGGCTCGCCGTACGCGGACGACCCCGCCGACCGGGGGCTGCGCATCGCCTTCGACTTCGACGGAGTGCTCGCCACGGACGCGGCCGAGCAGGTGTACCAGGCGGCCGGCCTGGAGGAGTTCCGCGCGCACGAGGCCCGCAACGCGGCCACCCCGCACGACCCCGGACCGCTGCGCGACTTCCTCGCCGGCGTGAACCGGATACAGCGCCGGGAGGAGGAACGGCGCAGGAGCGATCCCAACTACGCGATCCGGGTCCACGTCTCCATCGTGACCGCGCGCAACGCACCCGCCCACGAGCGCGCCGTCACCAGCCTCAAGCGGTGGGGGGTGACGGTCAACGGCGCGTTCTTCCTCGGCGGCATCGAAAAGGGCGCCGTCATGAAGGTGCTCAGGCCGCACATCTTCTTCGACGACCAGGTGACCCATCTGGAGAGCACGTCCCGGACCACCCCCAGCGTGCACATCCCCTTCGGCAAGCTCAACGAGACCGCCCCCCGGCAGGAGCCGGCGCCCTGAGGCCGTCCCCTGTCACGCGGCCGCCGCGCGGCCCTCCTGCTCGGCCTCGATGCGGGCGTTCCACTCCCGCTTGGAGGCCTGCCAGCCGTCCTCGTTGTGGCCGAGCCGCCAGTAGCCGGAGACCGACAGGTCCTCGCGCGGGATCTGCCGCTCGACGCGCAGCAGCCGGCGCAGCTCCTTCACGAAGCCCGCCTCGCCGTGCACGAACGCGTGCGGCCGGCCCTGCGGGAACTCCAGCGCCCGCACCGCCTCCAGCAGCGCCTGGCCGACCGGCCGGTCCCCGCGGTGCAGCCAGACGACCTCCACATCGGAGTCGATCTTCTGCTCCTCCTGCGGGCCGGACACCTCCACGAAGGCGTGCGCCAGGGCGCCGGCCGGCAGCGTCTCCAGGGCGCGGGCGATCGCGGGCAGCGCGCTCTCGTCACCGGCGAGCAGATGCCAGTCGGCGCCCGGGTCGGGCGCGTACGCGCCACCGGGGCCCATGAAGCGCACCGGCTCACCGGGCCGCACCCGCGTGGCCCACGGCCCGGCCAGCCCCTCGTCGCCGTGCACCACGAAGTCCAGGCTCAGCTCCCGGTGTTCGGGATCCCAGGCACGCACGGTGTACGTCCGCGTGACGGGCCACTGCTCACGCGGGAACGTCGCGCGGACCCGCTCCAGGTCGAAGGGCTCGGGATACGTCACGCCCGCCGGGCCGAACAGCAGCTTCACATAGTGGTCGGTGCAGGTGTCCGCCGCGAAACCGGCGAGGCCGTCGCCGCCGAGCACCACCCGCTGCATGTACGGGGACAGCCGCTCGGTGCGTACCACCTGGGCGGTGTAGGGCTTGCGCGGCTTTCGTTCCGGTCGCTCTGCCATCACGGCCTCCTGCGGAATGGTTAGGTATGCCTAAGTTAACACCTCTCCCTTGCGTCCGATCTTTCGTCCGGAATCCCGAACCGCCCTTTGCCGGAATATTGCCGGGCGGGGCACCCGCCGTCACGGGCCCTGCCTCACGCCCCGAGCGTGGTCAGCAGCCGCTGCAGCGAACCGCCGAGCCCCCACCGCGCCGCCAGCTCCTCGAGTCCCGCCGGATCGCGCGGGGCGCGCGGAAGCGCGGTGTCGACCTCCGGCAGCGGCACGTCGCCCGCCACGCGCACCACCTTCGGCGCCACCGCCACATACGGCCGGGCCTCGGTCAGCCGCCTGCGCTGCGACGGCGTGAGCCCGGCCCGCGGGTCGTCGACCGCCGCCATGATCCCGGCCAGGTCGCCGAACTCGGCCAGCAGCTTCGCCGCCGTCTTCTCGCCGATCCCGGCCACGCCCGGCAGACCGTCGCTCGGATCGCCGCGCAGCAGCGCCAGATCCGCGTACCCGCGCCCGTCCACCCCGTACTTCTCGCGCAGCACCGCCTCGTCGGTCACCTGCAGCGTGCCCACGCCCTTGAGCGGGTACAGCACACGGACGTCCCGTTCGTCGTCGACCAGCTGGTACAGGTCGCGGTCGCCGGTGACGATGTCGACCGGGCCGTCGGCGCGCGCGGTGAACGTGCCGATCACGTCGTCCGCCTCGTACCCCGCCACCCCCACCCGCGCGATGCCGATCGCGTCCAGCACGTCCTCGATGACCGGGACCTGGGGCGCGAGGGTGTCGGGCACCTCCTCCGCGTCCGGGGCGCCCGTGTGCTCCTCGGCGACGCGGTGCGCCTTGTAGGTGGGGATGAGGTCCACCCGCCACTGCGGCCGCCAGTCGGCGTCCATGCAGGCCACCAGCCGCTCCGGCCGGTGGTCCTTCACCAGCCGGTCGATGAAGTCCAGCAGCCCGCGCACGGCGTTCACCGGCGTGCCGTCCGGCGCCCGCACGGAGTCCGGGACGCCGAAGTAGGCGCGGAAGTAGAGCGACGGGGTGTCTAGCAAAAGGCACTTTCCAGATCTGGTGGTCATGCGGTCAGGATCGCACTGCTGCCCGCTGGACGTCCCAGAACGGCGAACGCCCCCAGGATGTCCCGGGGGCGTTGCTCGTGCCGTCCTACGGTCAGCAGGCGCGGTTGATGACGTCGTGGTCATCCCAAGTGGTCGCGCGTCCGCGAAGGAGGACGGTCACAATCGCGCCGTCCGCCGCTACGACGACGCACAGCGAACCCTTCACATACCGCGTGCGCCCCTGGTGGGGCTCGGTTCCGTCCGGCCGCCGGATCGCTTCGCCGACCTCCTCGGGGGACACGTCGCGCTTCGCCATCTGCGCCAGGGCGTGCTTCGTGAAGCGGTAGCCCATCACTTGCCCGCCTCCTCGTCCTTCGCGGCGGCGACGGAGCGGCACCCCGAGCACCAGTCGGCCGACCGGCGGCGAGCCGTCCAGGCGGCGCGGTGCGTCGGGTGGAACTCCTGCTCGTCGTGCGTCACGCAGAGAGCCATCCACTTGTCGGCAGCGTCGACCAGGCCGTACTCGGCCTTGGGTGGAGACAGCAACGCCCCGGCAGCCGGGCGCGGGGCCTAACTCCGGGGCGCTGAGCGGGCAGCAGGGCGTTTCGTGGTTAGTGGGGCCGGAGGCGTGTAAACGGCCCTCAGACGGGCGTCAGGCGCATCACGCGGGCAACCCGAAGTTCTGCTCAACTCGGTCGACGGCGACCATGGCCTGTAGCTCGCGTTCCTGCGTATCCATCGGCTCTATCCCACGGATGACGTAGGCAGCCTGGGGCTGCTTCTCGATGCGTCGTCGAGTGCGCTCACCGATCGTGGCGTCGGCGACGCGGAAGAACCACGTGCGACCTAG
>NZ_JBLEBI010000278.1:0-5626 GCF_047340315.1 Streptomyces sp. AF1A | reverse complement strand
CGTCGAGCAGCGCGTCCGCGCCCTTGTCGGCGAGTTCGCCGACGGCCGGCGCCTCGAAACCGGCCTCCAGCAGCCGCGCGCGCAGTCCGTACGCGCCGAGCGGGGTGAGCCGGACCATGCCGTAGCGGGCGACGTCGGTGTCGTCCACCGCCGCGGCGAGCTCCTCGGCGCCCTCGCCCCCTTCCGCCTCCGCGATCAGCGCCTCGTCCACCGGCCGGTACTCGACCAGCCCGGCCGGCTCCAGCATCCGGAACTGCGCGTCGAGGCGCATCATCGCGTCGGAGACCCGTTCCAGGACGTCGTTGCTGGGCTCGCCCATGCCGTCGGGCAGGATCATCGAGGCGGCGAGCGCCGGCAGCGGGACGGGCCCCTCGCCCGCGCCCTCACTCACCGTCAGCAGGTAGAGGTTGGCGAGGACGCCGTCGAGGAACTCGGCCTCGGCCTGCGGATTCCAGTCGAGCGACGAGAAATCGACCTTGCCGTCCTCCCCGATCGCGTCGGCCAGGCCGTCGAGGTCGGGCACGCTCGCGTCGGCGAGGACGGCCTCCAGGGCGGCGAGCCACACGGTGAGCACGTCGTGCGGGGAGCCGCCGGTGAGCAGCTTCAGCTCCTCCCCCGCCCGGACGGTCCCGGCCTCCTCGTCGACGATCCCGACCAGACCGGTGTCCACGGCGACCCGCCAGGCCTCGCTCGCGTACGCGGCGGCGTCGTCGCCGCGTAGGCCGAGCAGTTCGGCGGCGGCCCCAAGCTGCTCCTCGGCCAGGCCGCCGCCGGCGTCCACGCGGGTCTCGGGTCCGGCCCAGCGCGCGAGACGGACGGCACGCGAGAGCAGGGGGGTGGACAGCGCGGCGCGCGCCAGCTCCGCTTCGGGGTGCAGCCGTACGGGCGGCAGGGGGGAGCTGTCTGACATCGGCTGGTTCTCCTCGGACCGTGAAACGGGCTCAGCCGCTCAGCCTAGACGGATTTCCACCCATGCCGCCCGGTTCATCTCGCCGTCAGCCGCCGTACATGGCCGAAACCTTGACAACTGCCCGGCCCAGGCTGGAGATTGACGCGCGTAGAAGTTGGGGGGACAACTGTTCACTCGGCTCTACGCGTGTCACGGAGGGCTACGAGCCCCGCACGCTCAAGCACCACCCTCGTCCCGGCGCTCACGTACGTCCCCGGAGGGAACCCTTGCCGAGCAGGTCTTCCGCGCGTCTCGCCGCGCTCACCGTCGCCGCCGTCTGCAGCGCGGCGTCCGCCGTCGTCCTCACCTCCCCCGCGCACGCCGACTCGGTGCGCATCCACGACATCCAGGGCACCACCCGAATATCGCCGTACGCGGGCCAGAAGGTCGCGGACGTGCCCGGCATCGTCACGGCCACGCGCACGTACGGCTCCTCCAGAGGTTTCTGGCTCCAGGACCCGGACCCGGACGACAACCCGGCCACCAGTGAGGGCGTGTTCGTCTTCACCAGCTCCACTCCGAAGGTCGCGGTCGGCGACTTTGTGCAGGTCACCGGCACGGTCTCGGAGTACGTCCCGGGCGGCGCCTCGACCGGCAACCAGTCGCTGACGGAGATCACCAAGCCGGTGGTCACCACCGTCTCCACCGGCAACGCGGTGCCGGCCCCGGTCGTCATCGACGCCGCGTCGGTGCCGGGCGCGTACACCGCGCAGGGCGACACCGCCGCCGCCGGCTCGATCAACGGCCTGCCCCTCGACCCGTCGAAGTACGCCCTGGACTACTACGAGTCCCTGGAGGGCATGAACGTCCAGGTCGCCAATGCCCGCGTGGTCACCGCGACCGACCCCTACAGCGAGCTGTGGGTCACCGTGAAGCCGTGGGAGCACCGCAACCGCCGCGGCGGCACGGTCTACGGCTCCTACGACTCCCAGAACACCGGCCGGCTGCAGATCCAGTCGCTGGGCTCCACGGCCGACTTCCCGAAGGCGAACGTCGGCGACACCCTGGAGGGCGCCACCACCGGCCCGCTGGACTACAACCAGTACGGCGGCTACACGCTGGTCGCGAGCGAGCTCGGCTCGCTGAAGAGCGCCGGCCTGCAGCGCGAGACGACGCGGAAGCAGTCGAGCCGCGAGCTCGCGGTGGCGACCTACAACGTCGAGAACCTCGACCCGTCGGACGACACCTTCGCCCAGCACGCCTCCGCGATCGTGCACAACCTGCAGTCGCCGGACATCGTGTCCCTGGAGGAGATCCAGGACGACAACGGCGCCACGGACGACGGCACGGTCGACGCGAGCGTCACGGTGAACAAACTGATCGACGCGATCGTCGCGGCCGGCGGCCCGAAGTACGACTGGCGCGGGATCGACCCGGTCAACGACCAGGACGGCGGCGAGCCGGGCGGCAACATCCGCCAGGTGTTCCTGTTCAACCCGCAGCGGGTGTCCTTCGTGGACCGGCCGGGCGGCGACTCCACCACGGCGGTCGGCGTCACCAAGGAGCACGGCAAGGCCGAGCTGACCCTCTCCCCGGGCCGGATCGACCCGGGGAACGCGGCCTGGAAGGACAGCCGCAAGCCGCTGGCCGGCCAGTTCGTCTTCCGCGGCAAGACCGTCTTCGTGATCGCCAACCACCTGACGTCCAAGGGCGGTGACCAGGGGCTGACCGCGCAGTACCAGCCGCCGACGCGCAGCTCGGAGATCCAGCGGCACGCGCAGGCGACCGCGGTGAACGCGTTCGTCAAGGACCTGCTGGCCGTGCAGAAGAACGCGGACGTCATCGCGCTCGGCGACATGAACGACTTCGAGTTCTCCGGCACGGCGAAGATCCTGGAGGGCGACGGCGCGCTGTGGTCGGCGATCAAGTCGCTGCCGAAGAGCGAGCGTTACACCTACGACTACCAGGGCAACGAGCAGGTCCTGGACCAGATCCTGATCAGCCCGGCGATCCGGCGCGGCTGCGACTTCGAGTACGACAGCGTGCACATCAACTCGGAGTTCAACGACCAGATCAGCGACCACGACCCGCAGGTGCTGCGCTTCCACCCGTAGGCGGCCTCCGGTTCAGGACTGGCCGAACACGCCGTTCAGCCAGTCCTGCCAGGCGCTCTCGTTCGCCGCGGCGCCGGCGTCCGGCGCGAAGTCGTGGACGCTGATGCCGAGCGGGGCGCCCCAGTGGCCGCGCCCGAAGAACCGGATGAGGGCGTCCTCGGTGCGCAGCCCGATGAAGTACGGGTTGCGGTAGTCGAGCACGGCGTCCAGGGTCCGGCCGCCGGGTCCGCGCACGCTCACCTTCGTGCCGGCGGCCGCCTCGTCCGCCAGGCCGAGCGCCCGGCCGACGGCGGCGAGCGCCTCGGTGTTCTGCGACGTGGCGGGCCCGTTCAGCTGGGCGAAGGCCACCGGGCGGGGCGCGAAGTGGGTGAGGTACTCGCACAGGGTGTGCAGGTAGAAGTTGGTGTGCTTGCTCGCGCCGTCGTACTGGTTGTTCCAGTCGTCGGTGAAGATGCCGCTGTGCACGTAGCGCACGCAGGCGCGGCGGCCCTCGTCGCGGGGCTCGATCGTGTAGTCGAGCTGGTTGAGCGACTGGGTGGGCATGCCGGTGTTCTCGCTGCGGTTGGTGTAGCGGCGGGGCGGGTCCCAGGCGGTGACCGTCGAGCCGAAGGGTCCCCGGCCGCCCTCCCGGGGCTCGGGCGGGTCCATCGGCCACAGATAGCCACCGGTGCCGGTGGTGACGGCCTCCCACACCTTCTCGGGCGGGACGTCGACCTCGAACTCGCGGACGATCTCGAATTCCTTGGACATGTCGGGGCTCCTGCTCAGCTGTCTGGGGAGGGTGGTTCCTTGACCGTGGGGTGGAGGGCGACGACGATCCGGTGGTCGCGGCCCTCCTCGGCGTCGGGGGCGTCGTACTTGCGGACGAGGGCGCTCACGCCCGCCGTCAGCTCCTGCACGAACGCCGCGCGGTCGGCGGCGGAGGCGAAGCGGACCTGGCCGTCCAGCGCGTAGGTCGCCAGCCGCCGGCGGGCCCGGGCGGCGCCGGTGATCAGCACGCCGACGTCCCGCACCAGGCGGGCGCCGAGCGCGAGCAGCCAGCGCGCCGAGAGCTGGTCGCGGAAGCGGTCCGGATCGGGCTGCACGGCGGGCAGGGCGGCCGGCGAGATCACGTACGACGCCGCGGTCGCGCGCATCAGCCGCTCGGTGACATTGCCCTTGCGGCGCTCGCCGGCCAGCTCGACCAGGCCGTGCCGCTCCAGCGCCTTGAGGTGGTAGTTCACCTTCTGCCGAGGCAGTCCGACCCTGGTGGCCAGCATCGCCGCCGACGCGGGTGCGGCGGCCAGCTCGGCGAGCAGCCGGGCCCGCACCGGGTCCAGCGACACGACGGCCGCCTCGGGGTCCTCGATCACGGTCACGTCCAGCATGCGTCCACCCTCCCACCGAAAACTTTTTTTGTCCAGACGGACTGAGTTTTCGGTGAGAGGGTGGCACGGAGCACCCGTCGTGGCGGGCTCGCCGTCAGTGGCAGCGCCGCCTGCTCCAGACGACGCCCGCCGCCACCGCGGCCGCACCCAGCACGCCCACGGCGATGACCGGCCCCGGGTGGCGCATGCCCGCGCGCACCGCGCCGCGCAGCGGCTGCGGCACGGCGTCCTGGACGCCGTGCCCCGCATGCCCGGCCCGGTGGTGGCCGACGTGCCCGGCCCGGCTCGCCCGGTCCTGCACGGCATGCCCGGCGTGGGCCACCCGGTCCTGCATCAGATGCCCGGCGTGGGTCGCACGGCCCTGCATCACGTGGCCGGTCCTGGCGGCCTTGTCCTGCACCGCGTGCCCGGCCTGGGCGGCGCTCGCCCGCAGCTGCACGGTCATCGCGCCGGCCTTGTCCCGCAGGTCGGCGGCCCGCGCGCGGGCCCGGCCCTTGACGTCGGCCCGGTCCATCAGCTGTGCGACGGTGTCGCCGAGTTGGCTCCTGGTGTGCTCGATCTGCTGCCGCAGTTCGTCGGGGCCCTTGGCGCCCGAGCGGTGCGGGATCTTGTGCGTCATCGGTGTGCCCTTTCCCTGATCGCGTCGACGTCCGCCCTGACGCTGCCGAGCGTCGCCTCGGGTGCGGCCGGCCCGGCGCGGCGCAACTGCGCCCGCCCGGCCATGGCCAGCACACCGGCCACGCCGAACAGCAGGCCCGCGACGACGAGCGCCGCCGCCCACCCGGGCAGCGTCAGCCAGAGGGCGGCGGTGGCCGCACCGGCCAGCGCGATCAGTCCCACGTAGGCGACGGCGCCCGCGGCGCCGAGCAGGCCGCCGCCGCGGCCGGCGCGCCGCCCCTTCTCGGTCAGCTCCTCCTTGGCCAGGGCGACCTCCTGCCGCAGCAGCCGGGAGAGCTGTTCGGTGGCCCGGCCGACGAGTTCCCCGGTGGAGGGGTGTCCGTCGGCTGCGGGCCGTGCGTGCGAGGTCACGGTCACGGTGTTCCGCCTCCTCTCCGTACGGAACGTCCGGGTACCCGGGCCGAAGACCGTTAGCCGTCGTCTAGCCCTGCTCTCCGCCCCCGGGCCGGCGCTCGCCGAGACGCGCCAGTTGGCTCTGGAACCAGTCCAGCCGCGCCTGCAACAGGGCTGCCTCGGCGACGAGTTCGGGCACCCCCGGCTCCGCGTCCGGCCCCAACTCGGCCGGCGCCCCGACCGCG
>NZ_JBLEBI010000277.1:0-5637 GCF_047340315.1 Streptomyces sp. AF1A | reverse complement strand
ACCGCCCGAAGGCGCCGGCCCCTTTCGGGACGGTCGATCCGCCGGAGGCTTACGCCTCCTTGCTCAGGTTCGGTCCGGCGCCGCCGGCCGCCTGCTCGATCGGCGGGACATCGGGCAGTGCCGACTTCTCCTCACCGCGGAAGGTGAAGGTCTGGGACTCGCCCTCGCCCTCGGTGTCCACGACCACGATGTGACCGGGGCGCAGCTCGCCGAAGAGGATCTTCTCCGAGAGCGTGTCCTCGACCTCGCGCTGGATGGTGCGGCGCAGCGGACGCGCGCCCAGCACCGGGTCGTAACCCTTCTTGGCCAGCAGCTCCTTGGCGGACTGGGAGAGCTCGATGCCCATGTCCCGGTCCTTCAGGCGCTCGTCCACCTTGCTGATCATCAGGTCGACGATCCGCAGGATGTCCGCCTGCGTCAGCTGCGGGAAGACGACCACGTCGTCGACGCGGTTGAGGAACTCGGGGCGGAAGTGCTGCTTCAGCTCGTCCGACACCTTGTTCTTCATGCGCTCGTAGTTCGTCTTCGTGTCACCCGCGGCGGCGAAGCCGAGGTTGAAGCCCTTGGAGATGTCCCGGGTGCCGAGGTTGGTCGTCATGATGATGACCGTGTTCTTGAAGTCCACGACCCGGCCCTGGGAGTCGGTCAGGCGGCCGTCCTCCAGGATCTGCAGCAGCGAGTTGAAGATGTCCGGGTGGGCCTTCTCCACCTCGTCGAACAGGACGACGGAGAACGGCTTGCGGCGGACCTTCTCGGTCAGCTGGCCGCCCTCTTCGTAGCCCACGTAGCCGGGGGGCGAACCGAAGAGGCGCGAGACCGTGTGCTTCTCGCTGAACTCCGACATGTCGAGGGAGATCAGCGCGTCCTCGTCGCCGAAGAGGAACTCGGCGAGCGCCTTGGACAGTTCGGTCTTACCGACACCGGACGGGCCGGCGAAGATGAACGAACCACCCGGACGCTTCGGGTCCTTCAGGCCCGCACGCGTACGGCGGATCGCCTTCGACAGCGCCTTGACGGCGTCGTTCTGGCCGATGACCCGCTTGTGCAGCTCCTCCTCCATGCGGAGCAGGCGGCTGGACTCCTCCTCGGTCAGCTTGAAGACCGGGATGCCGGTGGCCGTGGCAAGGACCTCGGCGATCAGCTCGCCGTCGACCTCGGCGACGACGTCCATGTCGCCGGCCTTCCACTCCTTCTCCCGCTTGGCCTTGGCGGCCAGGAGCTGCTTCTCCTTGTCGCGCAGGGAGGCGGCCTTCTCGAAGTCCTGCGAGTCGATCGCGGACTCCTTGTCCCGGCGGACGGCGGCGATCTTCTCGTCGAACTCACGCAGGTCCGGCGGAGCGGTCATCCGGCGGATGCGCATCCGGGAGCCGGCCTCGTCGATCAGGTCGATCGCCTTGTCCGGCAGGAAGCGGTCGGAGATGTAGCGGTCGGCCAGGGTGGCCGCCTGGACCAGGGCCTCGTCCGTGATGGAGACACGGTGGTGCGCCTCGTACCGGTCGCGCAGGCCCTTGAGGATCTCGATCGTGTGCGGCAGGGACGGCTCGGCGACCTGGATGGGCTGGAAGCGGCGCTCCAGGGCCGCGTCCTTCTCCAGGTGCTTGCGGTACTCGTCCAGCGTGGTCGCACCGATGGTCTGCAGCTCACCGCGGGCCAGCATCGGCTTGAGGATGGAGGCCGCGTCGATGGCGCCCTCGGCGGCACCCGCACCGACCAGCGTGTGCAGCTCGTCGATGAACAGGATGATGTCGCCGCGGGTGCGGATCTCCTTGAGGACCTTCTTCAGGCGCTCCTCGAAGTCACCGCGGTAGCGGGAGCCGGCGACCAGGGCACCGAGGTCCAGGGTGTAGAGGTGCTTGTCCTTGAGGGTCTCGGGCACCTCGCCCTTGACGATGGCCTGGGCGAGGCCCTCGACGACGGCGGTCTTGCCGACGCCGGGCTCACCGATCAGCACCGGGTTGTTCTTGGTACGGCGGGACAGCACCTGCATGACCCGCTCGATCTCCTTCTCGCGCCCGATCACCGGGTCGAGCTTGGACTCGCGAGCGGCCTGGGTGAGGTTCCGGCCGAACTGGTCCAGGACGAGTGAGGTCGAGGGGGTGCCCTCGGCCGGGCCGCCGGCGGTGGCGGTCTCCTTGCCCTGGTAACCGGAGAGCAGCTGGATGACCTGCTGCCGCACCCGGTTGAGGTCTGCGCCCAGCTTGACCAGGACCTGGGCGGCGACGCCCTCGCCCTCGCGGATCAGGCCGAGCAGGATGTGCTCCGTGCCGATGTAGTTGTGGCCCAGCTGAAGGGCCTCGCGGAGCGACAGCTCCAGGACCTTCTTGGCACGGGGGGTGAAGGGGATGTGCCCGGACGGGGCCTGCTGCCCCTGGCCGATGATCTCCTCCACCTGCTGGCGGACCGCCTCAAGCGAAATGCCGAGGCTCTCCAGGGCCTTAGCGGCGACACCTTCGCCCTCGTGGATGAGACCCAGGAGGATGTGCTCGGTGCCGATGTAGTTGTGGTTGAGCATCCGGGCTTCTTCCTGAGCCAGGACGACAACCCGCCGCGCGCGGTCGGTGAACCTCTCGAACATCGTTAATCGCTCCTCAGAGCGGTCAGGCAGTGGGGGGAACTTCCCCTCCCTGTCCTTCCGCAGCTTAGTCCCGCAAGCGGGGACCGCTCATTCCAACTGCCGACACCGTCGATGGCCTCCTGACCCCGAACGCCGACATATGCTCCAACCCGATGGTGCGAGACGATGTTCCCGCAGGCCAGGCACTTACCCCACTCGCCACTACGCCGATGGCGAACGTGAGACGGCCTCTCCCGCGCGTCGCCCCCTCCCACTAGGCATGTCTTACCCGCAGGCACTGACACTCCATGCCGCGCGCACCGGTTCCCTCCGCTATGGGCGAACAACCTTGCGCCTCCCCCCACCCCCACGCGCCCCTGTTTCCGGCACGCTGCGCACCCGACAGGCCACCCAGCGTAACTTGCCGGTCGGCTCGCCGGTTGCACCTGGCATGGTCGGCTCGCTCTCCACAACTTCCACGGTCCCCCTTCCCCGCCCGCCCGTCGATCCGGGACCGCGCCCGGACGCCGGCGATCTTCCGACCGGCCCCCGGACCTGCGGTGTCCCCGCCGACCCGGCGGCCGGGGCGCGGCTCTGGTACGAGAACGAACTGGGCTGGGCGACCGTGCCCGGGCCGCCGCTGCGGCTGCGCACCGGGGTGCGCTTCGACGTCCTGGACGTGCCGGCCGAGGCGGGCGCGGGGGCGCTCCGGCATCTCGCGCCGGGCTCTCCGGTGGCCCTCAGGGGCGACCGGATGCAGGTGCTGGTGGCCGCGGGCAGCGCGGAGGAGCTGCCAGGGCTGCTGGAGTGGCTGGAGTGGGGCGCCGTGGCCCTGGATCTGCGGGCTCTGGGCGCGGGCGGCCTGCTGGAGGCCCCGCTGCGGCCCGGGACGGCGCCCGCACGGGAAGGGTCCTTGCAGGGGGCCGCCGTGTGGCTGCGGCCCCCCGGGCCGGGGTGCGAGGTCGAGGCCTCGCTGCCGGCGTTGCCGGCGTCGGGGGGTGCCCCCGATCTCGTACGACTGGTGGACACGGTGGCAGCGGGCTGTCACCGGGTCCGGCTGGGGCGCGCGTGTGCCGGGCCGCCGGCCCTGTCGTAGGCCGCGCGGACATCGGCCGTCGGCCGTCTCGTGGCCGCGCGGGAGTCAGCCGTTGGCCTTCTCGTACGCCTCACGGATGGACGCGGGAACACGGCCTCGGTCGTTGACCTCGTAGCCGTTCTCCTTCGCCCAGGCGCGGATCGCCGCGGTGTCCTGGCTGCCACCGGAAGCGGCACGCGCCTTTCCACGCCCACCCGAGGCACGGCCTCCGGTGCGACGCCCGCCCTTCACATAAGGGTCGAGAAGGCTGCGCAGCTTGTCCGCATTGGCAGTGGTGAGATCGATCTCGTACGTCTTCCCGTCCAGCGCGAACGTCACGGTCTCGTCCGCCTCGCCGCCGTCGAGGTCGTCGACAAGAAGGACCTGAACCTTCTGTGCCACTGGATTTCCTTTCATCGATAACGTTCAGGGTCAGGGGTGTGCGGCGTCCGCCGTTTCGCCGCCCCTGTTATATGCAGTACTGCAGTACGTCGGAAAGCAAACCGCTTTTGCCGGAAAAACACAAACCCCTGGGAGTCCCGCAGCGGACGGCCTCTGTCCGGAAACATACGCGTTTCGGACATAGGGAACCGGGGCAATGACGATCACAGATGCAGAAGCATCCGGCTGTTGCCCAAGGTGTTCGGTTTCACTCGTTCGAGACCGAGGAACTCCGCGACGCCCTCGTCATAGGAACGCAACAGCTCCGCGTACACATCGGTGTCGACCGGCGTCTCGCCGATCTCCACGAAGCCGTGCTTCCCGAAGAAGTCCACTTCGAAGGTCAGGCAGAATACCCGGCGAACGCCGAGCCAGCGCGCGGTCTGCAGCAACTTCTCCAGCAACCGATGGCCGACGCCGGCGCCCCTGAGGCCGGGCTTCACCGCCAGAGTGCGGACTTCCGCGAGGTCCTCCCACATGACGTGCAGCGCGCCGCAGCCGACCACCTCGGCGTTGTCGTCGCGTTCGGCGACCCAGAACTCCTGGATGTCCTCGTAAAGCGTGACCGTGGCTTTGTCGAGCAGGATGCGGTCGCGGGCGTAGGCGTCGAGGAGGCGGCGCACCGCCGGGACATCGCCGGTCCGGGCGCGGCGGACGGTGATGGCTTTTGCGGAGACTTCGGGACGCTCTGCTGACATGAGCGGACGCTATCGCCCGGCGTCGTCCTGCGCCGAGCCGGGGTTCTCCTCTTGCCGGGGTGGAGCGGCTTCCCGTTCCCCGGCCGCGGATGCTTCCTCTCGGCGGGGTTCGGGGGCTTGTCGGGTTTCCGGTCCCTGGACGATGCGTACGGCGTCCCTGAGTGCCTGGCGCTGTTCCTCGCTCATCATCCCGAAGAACGCCACGAGAGCGGCGGCCGGGTTGTCGCTCTGCGACCAGGCTTCGTTCATGAGGGCGGCGGCGTACGCGGCCCTCGTCGAGACGGCCTCATATCGATAGGCCCGCCCTTCCGCCTCGCGGCGGACCCAGCCCTTCTGATGGAGATTGTCCAAAACGGTCATCACGGTGGTGTACGCGATGGAGCGTTCCTGCTGGAGGTCTTCCAGGACTTCTCGAACGGTCACCGGGCGGTTCCACTTCCACACCCGCGTCATGACCGCGTCTTCGAGTTCTCCCAATGGGCGAGGCACAACTCAGAACAATAGTGGGAGATCCCGGCAATGGCGTGCCGGACGTGCACAAGGATCACAAACACGGACAAAAGGCATCTGCCATGGAAAGCGGGCGCCGCCCGGTGTGCTCAGGCGTCGCCGCCCACGGGGGCCTTGCGCGCACCCTCCCCGCGCTCGAGAGCGGCGTCCACGGCCGCGTCCTCCTTGGCCTTGGCGGCCCCGCCCTGGGTCTTCACGATCACCCTGACCAAACCGATGAAGAACACGGCCATGACGACCGGCGGCACGAGCGCGGAGACGTAGTCCATGCCTCCAGACTAGCCACGCGCCATCGGGCGAAAGGTACGGGGTGCGCGAACGTCACACCGCCGGACGACCGGCCCCCGCATCCGGCCGCG
>NZ_JBLEBI010000276.1:0-5728 GCF_047340315.1 Streptomyces sp. AF1A | reverse complement strand
GAGGGCGTCCAGGGCCTCGCCGAGCAGGTCCTCGCTGTCGGGGAAGGCACGGCTCTCCGGCACCAGCAGGCTGGTCCCGCCACCGCCCGGCCCCGGCGGGGTCCAGCGGCCGTAGCGCCCCGGGGCGCCGCCGCGACGCTGCCAGCCGTGCCGGTGCAGCAGGGCGCCGAGCACGGCGGGGTCGACCTCGGCGGGCTCCGGGGGCCGGTTCCAGGGGAGGTCGTCCGGATGCGGCCGGGCCTGCCGCGGCGGCTCCCCGTAGGAACGGCTTCTCATGGCCTGCCTCCCGTCCCGACCCGCGTCATGATCTCGCAGAGCGCCCGGTCGTCGAAGATGCGCGAGGTCGGTATCCGCACGGTGGTCCGGTTCCGGCCGGTGACCGGGTGGCCGGCGAGGTTGACCCAGTAGCAGCAGTGCCTGAGGTCGAGCCGGTCGTGACTGGCGCGCAGCCAGTCGTCCTGGGAGCGCGGGACCAGCATCACGACCAGGATCTTGTGCACCGAGACGGGTGTGCGGGCGAGCTTGCGCAGGTGGTCGTTGTCGAGGGTGAAGGAGAAGGAGCGGCCCGGCGGGTTGGGCGCGACCTGGTAGGTGCACTTCAGCTGCACCTTGATCGTGACCTCGTCGTCGACGGTGTGCCCGGGCGCGCTGTGGCTGACGTGCCAGTCGATGCCGTTGTCCGGGAAGGGCTGGGACAGCGAGCAGCCGGCCGCGGCGGCGACCGCGTGCAGATAGCCGACCTGCAGTGTCTCCATGCAGGCCGTGGTGGCGAGCGTGCCGCGAAGGTGGCCCGCGCGATCGGGCAGCAGCCCGCCCCGCTCGGGCTGCGCTATGGCCATGACCAACAGCCTTCCAAGCCAAGAGTTTCCCCGCTGCGGGCCGCTGAACTGCAAAGACCCGTATCTCTGTTGTGTCCTTCCGGCGTACGGCGCAAACGGCCCGGGTATCACCAAACGGGCAGAAGACGGAACGTCACCTGCCGTGGGTGAACAAGGAGTTGGGTTGGCATGACGACCTGGTACGAGGGGCCGCTGGCCGCCTTCGACACGGAGACGACGGGTGTGGACGTCGAGACCGACCGGATCGTGTCGGCCGCCGTCGTCGTCCAGGACGCGCCGGGGAACCGGCCTCGGGTCACCCGCTGGCTGGTGAACCCGGGCGTGCCGGTGCCGGAGGAGGCGACGGCGGTGCACGGGCTGACGGAGGAGCACCTGCAGCGCAACGGCCGCTGGCCGGCGCCGGTGATGTACGAGATAGCCGAGCACCTGGCGGAGCACGCGGCGATGGGCCGCCCGCTGGTGGTGATGAACGCGCCCTTCGATCTGACGCTGCTGGACCGGGAGTTGCGCCGGCACCGCGCGTCCTCGCTGGACCGCTGGTTCGAGTCGGTGCCGCTGAGGGTGCTGGACCCGCGGGTGCTGGACAAGCACCTGGACCGCTACCGCAAGGGCCGCCGCACGCTGACCGACCTGTGCGCGCACTACGGCGTGGCGCTGGAGGGCGCGCACGACGCGGCGGCGGACGCGCTGGCCGCGCTGGACGTCGTCCGGGCCCTGGGCCGCCGTTTCGCGACCCGGCTGGACCGCCTGACCCCCGCCGAGCTGCACACGCTCCAGGCCAACTGGCACGCGGCGCAGGCGCGCGGGCTGCAGGCGTGGTTCGCGCGCAGCGGCTCGGAGGAGATCGTCAGCACGGAGTGGCCCCTCAGGCCGGACCTCCCGGCGGCGGCCTAGCGCCCCGGGGCGCCCGCCGGGCACGGGCGCCCGCTGTGACACGGCGGCGCCACCACCGGGGCGAACAAGAAGAGCCGGTCCGCTGCTGCGGACCGGCTCTCTCCCGGTGGGCGATACTGGGTTCGAACCAGTGACCTCTTCGGTGTGAACGAAGCGCTCTCCCACTGAGCTAATCGCCCGGGAACGCACTGAACAATACAGGTCCCGGCGCGCATCCTTCAAACCGCTTCCAGGTGACGCAGCAGTCCGCTCCGTCCGGCCCGCATCATCAGCCGGTGGTTGGCGCGGAAGACCGGGCGTCCCGGTACCGCGAGCCGCCTGAGCAGGGTCTTGCGCACGTCGACGACCTGCTCGAAGCGGGCCAGAGTGCCGGCGCCGCCGGCGGTGACGGTCCAGCGCGCCCAGCCCTCGAGGTCGCCGGTCATGGCGATCTCCAGGACGCCGGCGTCCGGGTCGCGCCGGGTGGCGCGGGCGGTGAGCGAGATGGCGTACGGCAGCACGGACCGGACGACGAGGACGCCTGTGGTGTCGTCCAGTCGGGTCACCGAGCGCACCTGCGGCCACCAGCGGGGGTAGTCCTCGACACGCTCCAGCACGGCGTACACGGCGGTGGGCGCGGCGGGCAGGGACCACAGGCTGCTCAGCTGGTAGCGGGTCCAGTCCATGGGCGGAGTCTGCCCGCTGCGCGACGACCGATCCGCGTGCACGCACGCACGCGCCGCACCGTGACGCAGGCCACACTCGAACGGGGGCGCCGCCGCCCGTGCGCCGGCGCCCCCTTCGACGACCGCCGAGCGCACGTGACGCCGTGTCGGAAGTGAGCCGGGATCAGAGGCCCCTTCCGCCTGCGACTTGAGGAGATGGAGTATTCCCCTCCGGTCCTACTTCCTGAGAAATCCGACGGCATTCCGTAAAAGGTCCGAGGGATTTCCACCGGCGGTCCGCGCCGGAGCCTTCTCTTCTTGAAGAGCGCGATGGCCCGGCCGATCTTCTCGGCCCACTCACCCGTCTCTCCGGGGTAACGGATCGTCACCGTTCCCGTTCCCGCCACCGGCCTCTTCCGCGGCGTCGCGGTCTGCGTGATACACGGGTGAATCGCTTCAAGCGTGATCCGGCGAGCCGCTTTTCCTGCGCACAACCGGAAAGAGGACCATCGCGGCCGGATTCCACCGGTCACCCGCCGCGCTCCGTCACCGTGCGAGCCGGCACGGCCCGCCGCGCGCGAGCCCGCGAGGACGCGCGTACGCCGACGGCCCACCCGCGAAGGAGCAGGTGGGCCGTCGGTCCGGGTGGGCGATACTGGGTTCGAACCAGTGACCTCTTCGGTGTGAACGAAGCGCTCTCCCACTGAGCTAATCGCCCGGGCGCAGGAAGAAGATTACCCCATGTCAGGGGGTGCCTCCGACCGGAGGCCGAGCCGAGGGGCGCCGAGGGCCCCGGGGGCGGCTCACTGGTGCCGGACGTGCCACGGCATGACGAGGCCGAACTTCCGCACGTAGATCCCCACCAGCACCGCGACGACCAGCAGCCCGATCACGGTCAGGATGACGTTGCGACGGCGCACCTTGGGGTCGAGCGCCCGCTGGGCCGCCTCGGTGACCTTGCGTTTGGTCCAGCGGAGCACGAGCTGGGCCCAGACGAACTCGGTGGCCCAGATCGCCATGCCGCAGAAGATCACCACCCAGCCGGGACCGGGCAGCGGCAGCAGGAGGACGCCGCCGGCGACGACCGCCAGGCCGACGACGAAGACGCCGACCTGCCAGCTCAGGTGCAGCAGCGGGCGCGCCCTGACGAATGCGGGCGCGCGGGAGCCCAGGCCGCGCTCGCCCTCCCCATCGGGACCCGGCGCGCCGGGCCGCTGTTCGCCCTCCCTCGCCTTGTCGGCTGCCCCGGCGGCCTCGCCCGACTCGTCACTCCCCGTATTCATACGGACAAACCCTACCTGAGTGATTCCGGTCACCGGAATGGTCGTAGATCCGGTACGAGTTCTCGGCCGGAAGAGTTACGTAAAGACACGCAAAACCCTCAGAGGGGTTTACAACGGCACCGTAGGTGGCATGTCGATTTCGCCGACGTGCGAATCCCCGAGCGCACACTGAGCGAAAGGCCCTGGCGCTTATGAACACCACGGTCAGCTGCGAGCTGCACCTGCGCCTCGTTGTGTCGAGCGAGTCCTCCCTGCCTGTCCCCGCAGGCCTGCGGTACGACACGGCCGACCCCTACGCCGTGCACGCCACCTTCCACACCGGAGCCGAGGAGACCGTCGAGTGGGTGTTCGCCCGCGACCTCCTCGCCGAGGGGCTGCACCGGCCCACCGGCACCGGCGACGTCCGCGTCTGGCCATCCCGCAGCCATGGTCAGGGCGTCGTCTGCATCGCCCTGAGCTCCCCGGAGGGGGAGGCACTGCTCGAGGCCCCTGCGCGGGCCCTGGAGTCCTTCCTGAAGCGAACCGACGCCGCCGTGCCGCCCGGCACGGAGCACCGGCACTTCGATCTGGATCAGGAGCTCTCGCACATCCTGGCGGAGAGTTAGGCCGCGGCCCTTCTGAGCAGCCCGGCGCCGTCCACTCGGGGAGACGGCTCGGGCCAAGACAACCGCATACGGCACAGGCCGGCGTCGTCATCGTGAGCTCGCGGGACGACGTCGGCCTGTCGGCACGTCCCCGGCCGTCCGCGGCCCGCGGCGGCGTCGGGAACCCGTGGCGCACAGAGGCTGCCCGGGCGGTCGAGGTCGGGCAGGGACCGGTGCGGTGGGCACGGTTGTCGCTACCATCGGCCAGCATCGGCGGGCGCCCGCCCGACCCCCAGGCCAGGGAGCGAAACGTGCTGATCACCCACGACACCCGGTGCGCCCTCGACACCGTGGTGGATCTGGTGAACACCGCGCCGGAGGACGAGACGACGGCGGACGGACTGCCCGATGTGCCGGCTCTCGCGGATTTCGTAGGAAGGCACGAGATCAGCGATGTCGGTGTGCTGACGGAGTTCGATCTCTCGGCGGTGCGCCGGGTCCGGGGGCGGTTCGCGGCGATCTTCGCAACTCCCGACGCCCGGTCCGCGGCCGGGCTGATCAATGAGCTGGTCGCCGCGGCGGGCACCACTCCGCGCCTGACGGACCACGACGGCTACGACTGGCATGTGCACTACTTCGCGCCGGGCGCCTCCGTGGCGGACCATCTCGCCGCGGACTGCGGGATGGCGCTGGCCTTCTTCGTGGTGGCCGGGGAGCAGGAGCGGCTGCGGCGCTGCGAGGCACCGGACTGCCGGCGCGCCTTCGTGGACCTCTCCCGCAACCGCTCGCGCCGCTACTGCGACAGCCGTACCTGCGGCAACCGGCTGCACGTGGCGGCCTACCGGGCACGGCGCAAGGAAGCGACCGGCTGAGCGGCGTCCGGGCCGGCCGCAGGCAGGCACCCGCCGAGCGGCACACGCACCGCACACCGCGAAGCGACCGGCTGAGCAGCACATACCGCCGCGCTCAGGGAAGCGACCCGTTGAGCGGCACACACGCCGCACGCGGGGACGCGGGCGGTGGAGCGACGGAGTATGGGACACCCTGGGGCGACGCCGGTCCCGGCGGGTGGCGCCGGGACGGGCGTGTACGGCTCACAGCCACAGCAGGTCGTGCAGCGCAGCCATGAGGAGCAGACACCCGATCACCGCAAGGAAGATCATCAGCGGTGGCTGGGAGAGGGCGAATAGGCACCCGCGAGGCTCGTCCTCCGGCGGCGCGGCCTCGCTCTGTGTCGTGTCCAGCATCTCGCGGCCGATGATGGCGCACCCGGCGCCCCATTCGCGATCAAGCACGCGGATCTTGCGGGAGTTCGCCGAATCCGTGTGGTCGCGCCCGGCTGGTGAACGATTCCGGACGTCCGAGGACCCACTGTGTCGTTTCAGTCGTTTCAGCGAGTCAGGTGACTGTCATATGCCGTGCTTCTTGAGGATGGCCTCGATGTCGCTGAAGTCCTCGCCGGAGCCGCCGGTCCGGGGCGCGGC
>NZ_JBLEBI010000275.1:0-6086 GCF_047340315.1 Streptomyces sp. AF1A | reverse complement strand
CGCGGCCGGCGGCGTCCTCCCGGGCCGGCCCGCGCCCGATCCGGGCACGGGCGGTGGGTCCCGACAGAACGTCAAGCAGCGAGCACGGCACCGAGTTGCCGGAACTCCGCGCGACGGCCCGGAGAAACTCCGGTTCGGCCGCGACCAGTTCCGCCACGGACGGCCGCGCGCCCCGCGCGTCCCACTGGTCGCCGAGCGCGCGCCCAGTTCCGCCGCGGCCGGCGGTGGGCCCCGCGCGTCCCACCGGTCGCCGAGTTCCGCCACGGGCGGCGGTGGGCCCAGCACGTCCCACGAGTTCCGCCGTCGGCGGCCGAGCGCCCCGCGCGCGTCCAACCGGTCGCCGAGCGTGTCCCGTTGCCTCCCGGGACGGGCGAGAGGGGCGGCCCGATCGGCGTGGGCCGCCCCTCTCACTGGCCCGGACCCGGTACGGCGGGTCCGGGGTCACGGCGGCGGTCGATCCCGGTACGGCGGGTCCGGGGTCATGGCGGCGGTCGGTCCCGGTCAGGGGAGTCGGACCGGCCGCCGCCGCAGTCACTCCTGGTCGAGCAGGTCCTGGACCTTGGCGCGGACCTCGTCCGTGGCCAGACCCCGGATCGTCAGCGTCGTACGGCGGCGCAGCACGTCGTCCGCCGTCTCGGCCCACTCGTGGTCGCGGGCCCAGACGACCTGCGCCCAGATCTCCGGCGCGTCGGGGTGGACGCGCTCGGCCAGCTCCGGGTTCTCGTTCGCCAGGCGGGCGATGTCGAAGGCCAGGGAGCCGTAGTGGGTGGCCAGGTGCTTGGCGGTGTCGGCGGCCATGCGCGGGCCCGGCGCCGGATGGTCCGCCAGCAGGCGGTGGGCGACGGCACGCGGGTTGGCGACACCGGGCAGCGGGAGCTTCTTCGGCAGTGAGGAGATCGGCTCGAAGTCGTCGCCCAGCGGGTGACCCGGCAGCGACTCCAGCTTGCGCATCACCGTGCGGCCGATGTGCCGGAACGTCGTCCACTTGCCGCCCGCGACGGACAGCATGCCGCCCTTGCCCTCGGTCACCACCGTCTCGCGCTTGGCCTTGGCGGTGTCGCCCGGGCCGCCCGGCAGCACGCGCAGGCCGGCGAAGGCGTAGGTGATCAGGTCGCGCCGCAGCTGCTGGTCCCGGACGGAGAACGCGGCCTCGTCCAGGATCTGGGCTATGTCCTTGTCGTTGACGGACACGTCCGCCGGGTCGCCCTCGTACTCCTCGTCGGTGGTGCCGAGCAGCAGCATGTCCTCCCAGGGGAGGGCGAAGGTGATGCGGTACTTGTCGATCGGGGTGGCCAGCGCGGCCCGCCACGGGGAAGTCCGCTTCAGGACCAGGTGCGCACCCTTGGACAGGCGGATGGACGGCGCCGCGTTCGGGTCCTCCATCCGGCGCAGGTGGTCGACCCAGGGGCCGGTCGCGTTCAGCACCAGGCGGGCGTTGGTCCCGAACTCCTCACCGGACAGCCGGTCCCTGAGCTCGGCGCCGGTGACCCGGCCGTTGGTGAACCGCAGGCCGGTGACCTCGGTGTGGTTGAGGACGACCGCGCCCGCCTCGACGGCCGCGCGGACCGTCATCAGCGCCATCCGCGCGTCGTTCATCTGGTCGTCGCCGTACACGGCCACGGCCTTGAGGTTCTCGGTGCGCAGCTCGGGCACGTCCTGCGCCGCCTTGGCGGGGGAGAGCAGGTGGCCCACTCCGTCGCCGAACGCGGAGAGCGCGGAGTAGGCGAACACGCCCGCGCCGAGCTTCGCCGCGCCGTGCGGCCCGCCCTTGTACACGGGGAGGTAGAAGGTGAGCGGGTTCGCCAGGTGGGGGGCCACCTGGCGGGAGACCGCACGGCGCTCGAAGTGGTTCTCCGCCACCAGCTTCACCGCGCCGGTCTGCAGGTAGCGCAGACCGCCGTGGAGCAGCTTGGAGGAGGCGGAGGAGGTGGCGCCGGCGAAGTCGCCGGCATCGACCAGCGCCACCCTGAGCCCGGACTGCGCGGCGTGCCAGGCGGTGGAGATGCCCAGGATGCCGCCGCCGATCACAAGAAGGTCGTACGACGCCTTGGAGAGCTGCTCCCTGGTCTCGGCCCGGCTCGGGTTGGAGCCGGAGGCGGGGTGCGTCCCCAGGGCAGGCACGGACTGCAGGGTGGACTGACTGGTCATGTCGGGTACTTACTCCTCGTCAGAGCTGTCGGTGGGGCAGCTCAGCTCTCGTCCTCGATCCAGCCCATGGTCCGTTCGACGGCCTTGAGCCAGTTCTTGTACTCGCGGTCGCGGGTGGCCGCGTCCATCTGGGGGGTCCATTCGGCGGCCCGGCGCCAGTTGGCGCGCAGTTCGTCGGTGCTGGACCAGAAGCCGACGGCCAGGCCGGCGGCATAGGCGGCGCCGAGGCAGGTGGTCTCGGCGACCATCGGGCGCACCACGGGCGCGTCCAGCACGTCGGCGAGGGTCTGCATCAGCAGGTTGTTGGAGGTCATGCCGCCGTCGACCTTGAGGGCCACCAGCTCGTCGCCGGAGTCCTTGACCATGGCGTCGGCGATTTCCCGGGTCTGCCAGGCGGTGGCCTCCAGGACGGCGCGCGCGAGGTGCGCCTTGGTGACGTACCGGGTCAGACCGGCGATCACGCCGCGGGCGTCGGAACGCCAGTGCGGGGCGAACAGACCGGAGAAGGCCGGCACGAAGTAGGCGCCGCCGTTGTCCTCGACCGAGAGCGCGAGCGTCTCGATCTCGGCGGCGGTGGAGATCAGGCCCATCTGGTCGCGCATCCACTGCACCAGCGAGCCGGTGACGGCGATCGAGCCCTCCAGGGCGTAGACCGTCGGCTGGTCGCCGATCTTGTAGCCGACCGTGGTCAGCAGGCCGGCGTAGGAGTTGATGATCTTGTCACCGGTGTTCATCACCATGAAGGTGCCGGTGCCGTAGGTGGACTTGGTCTCGCCCTCGGAGAAGCAGGTCTGGCCGAACAGGGCCGCCTGCTGGTCGCCGAGCGCGGAGGCGACCGGGATGCCGCCGAGCACGTCGCCCAGCTTGCCGCCGGTGACCTCGCCGTAGATCTCGGAGGAGGAGCGGATCTCGGGCAGGATCTGCAGCGGCACGCCGATCGACTCGGCGATCTTCTCGTCCCACTGCATCGTGTGCAGGTTCATGAGAAGGGTGCGGGAGGCGTTGGTGACGTCGGTGACGTGCCTGCCGCCGTTGACACCACCGGTCAGGTTCCAGATGACCCAGCTGTCCATGGTGCCGAAGAGGATGTCGCCCGCCTCGGCGCGCTCCTTCAGGCCGTCGACGTTGTCGAGCAGCCAGCGGGCCTTGGGACCGGAGAAGTACGAGGCCAGCGGCAGGCCGGTCTCGCGGCGGAAGCGGTCCTGGCCGACGTTGCGCCCCAGCTCCTTGCAGAGGGCGTCGGTGCGGGTGTCCTGCCAGACGATGGCGTTGTGGACGGGCTCACCGGTGTTCTTGTCCCACAGCACGGTGGTCTCGCGCTGGTTGGTGATGCCGATGGCCTTGATGTCGTCACGGGTGATGCCGGCCTTGGCGATGGCGCCGGCGACGACCTCCTGGACGTTGGTCCAGATCTCGTTCGCGTTGTGCTCGACCCAGCCCGGCTTCGGGAAGATCTGCTCGTGCTCCTTCTGGTCGACGGAGACGATGCGGCCGTCGCGGTCGAAGACGATGCAGCGCGAGGAGGTCGTGCCCTGGTCGATCGCCGCGATGAACGGGCCTGCGGTGTGGGCGTCGGTCACTGTGTACTCCTGAAAGGATCCGTGGTGAGGGGGCTGTGGGTACGGCGCGTGCTCCGAGGTGTTCCTATGCGAAGGCGACGTTGTATATGCCTGCGGCGATGGCGCCGCCGATCAGCGGTCCGACCACCGGGACCCAGGCGTAGCTCCAGTCGGACCCGCCCTTGTTGGGCAGCGGCAGGAGGGCGTGCACGATGCGCGGGCCCAGGTCGCGGGCCGGGTTGATGGCGTAACCCGTCGGCCCGCCGAGCGACAGGCCGATCGACACCACCACGAGCGCGGTGATCAGACCGCCGAGGATGCCCAGGCCGTTGCCCTTGTCGTTCAGGCCCTGGGTGAGGACCGCGAGGATCAGCACGATGGTGCCGATGATCTCCGTGGCCAGGTTCTGCACGGCGTTGCGGATCTCCGGGCCGGTGGAGAAGACGCCGAGGACCGGGCCGGCGCCCTTCTCCTGGGCCTCGACGGCCTTGGCCGCGGTGGCCTGCGCGCCCGGACCGCCGACGATCTCCTTGTCGGTGAGGTGGGCGTGGAACTGGCCGTAGTAGGCGACCCACACCAGGGTTGCGCCGATCATCGCGCCGAGCAGCTGGCCTGCGAAGTAGACCGGAACGTTGCTCCAGTCGCTGTTCGTGATGGCGAGGGCGACGGTTACGGCCGGGTTGAGGTGGGCACCGGAAAGAGGTCCGGAGATGTACACGGCCGTCATGACGGCGAAGCCCCACCCGAAGGCGATGGCGAGCCAACCGGCGTTACGGGCCTTGGAGGCCTTCAGCGTGACGGCGGCGCAGACGCCACCGCCGAGCAGGATGAGCATGGCGGTACCGATGGTCTCGCCGATGAAGATGTCGGAGCTGGACACCCGCGACTCCTTTGTCCTTCGTCCAGGGGTAGCCGAACCCCGGTCCGCTGGGGTTCTGGCGCCCTCAGGGGGTGAGAGCGATGCCGGCCCTTGGCGTTGTCACACTCTAGCGCGTATTGCCGTTAGGTGTTCGACAATGCCGACCGATGGACGGAGTCTTGCTTTGGCGTTACACGTGCGTCAAGAGTTCTGTTATCGAAAACGGGATCGTTATTGATCGGCTTCGGCTATCGCCCTCCCCGTGCCGCCGTACCTTCTTGTCCCATTTGTCCATATCAGGGTATGGCGAGAGCCGGAACGCTGCCCGGCGTCCCGGTCAACCCCTGCCGAGCGCCCGGCTCAGAACCGTCCGGCGCCCAGGTCTCGGGAGACGGCGCGGGCGCAGTCGCGCACCGCGGCGATGAGTTCGGGACGCAGCTCGCCGTCCGGGCAGAGCCGCTCCACCGCCCCCGTGATGCCGACGGCGCCCACGGGCATCCGGCGCCGGTCGTGGATGGGCGCGGCGACGGACGCCACCCCCTCCCAGGTCTCCTCCACGTCGGCCGCGTAGCCACGCGCGCGCGTCATGTCGAGGATGTGCTCGAAGCCGTCGGCGTCGCACACCGTCCGGTCCGTGAAGGGCTTCCGGTCCGCCTCCAGCGCCTCGCTGTGCGCGACCGGGTCGTACGCGGAGAGCACCTTGCCCAGGGCGGTGGAGTGCAGCGGCTGCATGGCGCCGATCTCCAGCACCTGCCGGCTGTCGTCGGGCCGGAAGACGTGGTGGACGATCAGCACTCCCTGCTGGTGCACCACACCCAGATACACGCTCTCCCCGCTGGACCGTGCCAGGTCGTCGGTCCACACCAGGGCGCGCGCCCGCAGCTCGTGCACGTCCAGATAGGTCGTGCCCAGGCGGAGCAGCTCCGCGCCGAGCTGGTAGCGCCCCGAGGCGTCGTCCTGCTCCACGAACCCCTCCTGCTGGAGGGTGCGCAGAATGCCGTGGGCGGTGCCCTTGGCGAGGCCGAGCGACGACGCGATGTCCGACAGGCCGAGTCGCCGCTCGCCGCCCGCGAGCAGCCGCAGCATCGCGGCCGCCCGTTCGAGCGACTGGATGTTCCGTGCCATCGCCGTCCTGCCCTCCGTCCCCTTCGACTGCCCGCCCGCGGCTGAGCGCCGGCCGACCCTGTGTGAACCGCGGTCCTCCAGCGTCGTACGTCTCCGGTGCCGCCGTTCGGCAATGTCGAACACTACCGGTCCATGCCGACCTCCCGCCAATGGATCGGACGACACCTGTTACATCACACGTGACCTGCGCGTGGCGCCAGGGCCCCGCGTCCGCCTCGTGGACGCCGGTGCCCATCCGAGCCCGCTCCCGGTTACCCTGGCGCCGTGCGGCATTCCCGCCAACCCGGGGAAGCCGCATAGCCGACAGCCGTCGCAGCCCAGGGAGCCCCTTCATGGCCTCGTTGCCGCCGTCCCCTTCCGCCGACAGCCGGACCCGTGTGTCCGAGCTCCGAGAC
>NZ_JBLEBI010000274.1:0-6123 GCF_047340315.1 Streptomyces sp. AF1A | reverse complement strand
GCCCGGCACCGCGACCTCCGGCCCGGCTATGTCCGCCCACACGGCCGGTGCCCCGCCCGCCTCGGCGTCCGCCCCGAGCCGCTGCCGGCACCACTCCACGATCTCAGCCGGTGTGGCGCGCTGTGCCGGATCGGCGGCCAGGCACCGGGCGAACAGCGGACGCAGCGGCTCGGGCAGCAGCGACAGGTCGGGTTCGCCGTGCACGATCCGGTACAGCACGTTGACGGCCGGGCCGTCCCCGTACAGCGATCTGCCCAGCGCCGCGAACGCCGCCGTCTGACCGAGCGCGAAGACATCGGTCGCCGGCGTGATCTCGCCCCCGGACGCCTGTTCCGGGGCCATGAACGACGGCGTGCCGATCGTGCCGCCGGTCGCGGTGTACGAGGTCCCGTCGGCGGCCAGCGCGATGCCGAAGTCGATCACGCGGGGGCCGTCGGCGGCCAGCAGCACGTTCGACGGCTTCAGGTCCCGGTGCACGACGCCCGCCGCGTGAATGGCCTGCAGCGCCTCGGCCACCCCCGCCATCAGCCACAGCACCGCCGGTACCGGCAGCGGCCCGCGCCGGGCGACCGCCTCGGCCAGCGACGGCCCGGGCACGTACAACGTGGCCAGCCAGGGCGGCGCTCCGTCCGCGTCGGCGTCGATCAGCTCGGCGGTGTACGCGCCCCGGACCCGCCGGGCCGCCTTGATCTCCCGCGCGAACCGCCGCCGGAACTCCGGGTCGTCCGCCAGCTCCGGCCGTACGACCTTGATCGCCACCGGCCGTCCGCCCGGCGTGTGCGACAGGTAGACCACGCCCATGCCGCCCGCGCCGAGCCGCGCCGCGAGCCGGTAACCCGCCACCGCGGGCCGGTCGCCCGCCTGCAGTGGCTGGAAGACGTCTGTCGCCTGATCCATCGGCCCCGTGCCCCCCGAGTGTCATGTTTTGACCAAGGGCAGCAGCCTAAGCGGCTGTCAGTGCGGCTCGCTACGGTCCCCGACCATGACCGACACCGAGGACTTCCTGACCGCCACCCGCACCTTCTACGACACCGTCGCCGAGGACTACGCCGGGCACTTCGGCGATCACCTGGCCGACAGGCCGCTGGACCGGGTCCTGCTCGGCGGGTTCGCCGAGCGGGTGGGGACCGGCGGGAGCGTCGCCGACCTGGGGTGCGGGACCGGCGTGGCCACCGCGCATCTCGCCTCCCTGGGCCTGTCCGTCCTCGGCCTCGACCTGTCAATGGCCATGCTCGGCGTCGCCCGCCGCGAGCACCCCGGGCTGCGCTTCGGGCAGGGCTCCATGCTGGACCTCCCCCTGGCCGACGGCGCCCTGGCCGGGGTCGTCTCCTGGTACTCCATCATCCACACGCCGGACGGGGAACTGCCCCGGCTCTTCGGCGAGTTCCACCGCGTCCTGGCGCCCGGCGGACACCTGCTGCTCGCCTTCCAGGCCGGCGAGGCGCCGCTCCGGCTCGACCGGCCCTGGGGCCGTCCGGTGGTGCTGGACTTCCACCGCCGCCGCCCGGACCGCATGGCGGAGCTGCTCGCGGACGCCGGTTTCGCGCTCGGCTCACGCACCGTGCGCCCGGCCGACGAGGCGCGCGGCGAGTCCGTCCCGCAGGCCTTCCTGTACGCGCACAAGCCCGCCTGACCGGCCTGCCCGCCCGACCGGGGAAGGCCGTTGAAACCAGGAGTACCGGGGGCCTCCCCGGACCCGGGAACCAGCGGGGACGGCATGGGGATCGGCGGCCAAGAGCATCGGTCGCGTCGCCGGGGAGCAGCCGGCGGCCGGATGACGGTCCGCTCGTGTGATCCGTCACCGCCGATCCGACTGCAGCGATCCGTCGCTGTGATCCGTCTCTTCCTGGGGGTTTCCACATGCGTTCCACCGCATCGCGTACGAAGACGGTTCTGGTCGCGCTCACCGGCACGGGCGTCCTCGCGCTCGGCGCCGCCGTTCCCGCGGCCGGCGTGTCGGGTCCGCTCGTGCGCGTCGCCGCGGATCTCACGGGTCACCCGGCGCACCCCGGCCCGGCCCTGGCGGACGACCGCGACCCCTTCGTCGTCGCGCACTGACGTCGTCGTCCCACACCGACTTCCTCTCGCGCACCGACGCACCCGGCATCCGGCGCACCGCGCGCTCGGGGCCCGGCCTTCAGCATTCGGCACCGGTCCCCGACCGCACCGCGCCCCGCGCGCCGGTTGCCGCAGCGACCACGGCACCGTCCGGGCTCACCCCCCGGCCGGTGCCGTTTCCACGAGACCACCGGGATCACCAGGCCCTGATCACCAGACCCTGATCACCAGACCCTGATCACAGGCCCCCGATCACCGCCCTACCACCGCCGCCCCGCCTCCGTGACCCCCATCGCGTCGTACAGGGCCTGCGCCGCCCGCAGGTGCCGGGACGCCGTCCCGTCGTCGCCCAGGGCCCGGGCCGCTTCCGCAGCCGGTCGACCAGGTACTGCACGGTCCAGCGGGGCCGGTTGCGCAGCCGGGCGGTGGTGACGCGCAGCGCGAGGGGCAGCCCGCCGCACAGGCCGGCGAGCCGGGCGACGGCCTCGGGTGCGGCGCCGGTGCGGTCGGCGCCGAGCATGCGGGTGAGCAGGGTGACGCTGTCGTCGGCGGAGAGCAGTCCGAGGGAGAGCCACTCGGCGCCGTCGAGGTCGAGCATGCGGACCCGGCCGGTGAGGACGGCGAGGCAGTCCTCGGAGGCGGGCAGCAGGGGCCGTACCTGGGCGGCGCCCGCGGCGTTGTCGAGGACGAGCAGCAGCTTCCGTTGCGCGGAAACGGTTCTCCACAGGGTGGTGCGCCGTTCCAGGTCGTCCGGAATGCGCTCGTCGGGGACGCCCAGGGTGCGCAGCAGCGAGTGCAGCACGGCGCCCGGCTCCTGGGCCTTCTCGCCGGGGCTGAAACCGCGCAGGTCGACGAAGAGCTGACCGTCGGGGTAGTCGGCGGCGAGCAGATGGGCGGCGTGCACGGCGAGGGCGGTCTTGCCGCTGCCGCCCATGCCGTCCACCCCGATGATCCGGGTGCCCCCCGTCGCCGGGGTCCGGCCCACCGCGAGCAGGCGGGCCAGTTCCTCGTCCCGGCCGGTGAAGTCGGGCAGGTCGTAGGGCAGGGTGCAGGGCGCGGCCCCGGCGCCGGCGGTCCCGGCGAGCGGGGCCGGCAGCAGCAGGGCGGCGCGGTCGGCCACGGACTGCGGCAGGCGGGGGGCGACCTCGGGGCTGTCGCGCAGGATCGCCTCGTACAGCCCGGTGAGTTCGACGCCCGGGTCGATGCCCAGCTCCTCCACGAGCAGCGCGCGCACCCGGCCGAACTCCTCCAGCGCCTCCGCCTGCCGGCCGGCCCGGTACAGGGCCAGCATCAGCCGGCCGCGCAGGGTCTCCCGCAGCGGGTGCGCGGTCACCAGCTCCCGCAGCGGGCCGATGAGTTCGGCGGACTGGCCGCGTTCGAGCTGCAGCTCGTAGTACTGCTCCGCGATCGCCATGTGGCGCTCCTCCAGCGCCAGGGAGGCGGCGGAGATCACCGCGCCGCCGGCGCCGGCCATGACCGGGCCGCGCCACAGGTCCAGGCAGGCCCGCAGATGGCCGACCGCCTCCTCGGACCGGCCGTCCGCCATCGCCTGCCGGGCCTGCCGGGACCACTGTCCGAACTCGTGCAGGTCCAGCTGGTGTTCGCCGAGGACCGCGCGGTATCCGGGGCCGTCCGTGACGATCAGCCGGGCGCCGTCCGGGATGCGGGTGCGCAGCGCGGCGACGGCCTTGCGGACCTGGTGGCCCGCGGTCTGCGGCGGCTCCTCGTCCCACGCGGCGGCCACCAGCCGGCCGAGCGGCACCATCCGGCCCGGCTCCAGCAGCAGGGTGACGAGCACCCGCTCCTGCGTGGGGCTGCCCAGTCGCACCCGGTGCTCACCGTGCCAGCCTTCCAGCGGGCCGAGAATGTTGAACCGTACGACAGGACGACCCGATGCCGCCGATTCCACGTACCGTTCCCCCCGCTACGTTTCGTCGCCCAGCCCGAGTTGTTCGGACCAATCCTAGGTTGTACCCGAACCGGCAGGCGCGTGAAGGCCTCTTCACGCTACCGCCCGCCGTCCTCCCGTACGAGCGGGACGCGCACCGTTTTCAAGCCAGTTGAAGCAGGACCGGGCCCATGTCCGGGGTCAGCGCCGGATCGTGGCGGAGGATGGCGCTCTCCACCTTGCGCAGCGCCGGAGACGGCTCGATGCCCAGTTCCGCGTCGAGCCGGCCGCGCATGCGCCGGAAGACGTCGAGGGCGTCGGCCTGCCTACCCGAGCCGTACAGGGCGATCATCAGCTGCTCGCAGAAGCGTTCGCGCAGCGGGTGGTTGGTGTGCGCCTCGGCCAGTTCGGCGAGCACGGCCGCGTGGTGGCCGAGCCGCAGCTCGGCGTCGAAGCGCAGTTCCATCGCGCGCATCCGGTACTCCTCGTAGCGGGCCCCGGCCAGCTGGCACAGGGTTCCGCCGGGGAAGCCGCCGAAGACGGGCCCGCGCCACAGCCCGAGCGCCTCGCCGAGCAGCCGGGCCACGCGCGCCGCGTCGTCGGGCGACGCCGACTCCGCCTGCCGTACCGCCGCGACGAACTCCGCCGCGTCCAGCTCCCCGTCGCCGACGACGAGCCGGTAGCCGGAGGGGTGGATGGTGACCCGGGACGCCGGCCGGTCCGGCTCCAGCGCGCGCAGCTTGCGGCGCAGCCTGCTGACGTGCGCCTGCAGCGCGTTCGCCTGGTTGTCGGGTACGGCCTCGCCCCACATCTCCTCGACCAGGCTCTCCCCGGACACCGGGCGGCTGTCGCTGACCAGCAGGGTCTGCACCAGGACGCGCTGCAGATCGCCGGAGATCTCCGCGGGCCCGGAGACGGTACGGATCTGCAGTGCTCCGAGGATCGAGAACTTCAGCACCTGACTCGGCCTCCTGTCGACGTCGCTGGCGTCGTCGTCCTGATTCCGGCGACCCGTCAACAGTGCGGCGCGGCTCTACCGGTTCGTTCCCGATCCGTTCCCGGTCACCAGTTCCGACAGGGAGGTCACCCGCTGGGCCGCCACCTCGGGGGAGTCCGCGTGCACGACGAGATGACCGGGGCGCAGGGCGTCCGGCGGCGACACGTGCCGCACATGCGGCAGCACGCCGACCTCGCCGGTCTCCAGCCGCCACGGCGGGTTCAGCACGGCCGCCGCCGCGTACCGGCCCGGCCGGACCGTGTCCACCAGCCGCCCGGCCAGCACCCGCACGGCCCCGGCCGCCAGATCGAACCCCCCGGCGGCCTTCAGCAGCTCCGGCACCGGGTCCCTGGCCAGTTCCGCACGGCAGCCGGTGATCACCGGCCCGCGCGCGGTCAGCTCGACGTTCGTGTGCGCCGGCCCGTACTGGTACCCGGTCAGGTCCAGCAGGGCGGTCACCACGGCCCGCACCTCGGCCGCGGTGTCCTCCGTCAGCGGCGCCGGGTACAGCAGCCCGTACGGCATGCGGGCCGTGATCCCCACGGTCTGGTGCATCCCGTGCACGCTGAGCGTCTGCACGCCGAGCCGCGTGCCGCCCTCGGCGGGCGCGCCGGCGTCCGGTGACAGCCGGTTGTCGCGCACGAGCCGCCGTACCGCCTCCGGGTCGGCGAGCACGCGCAGGGACCGGGCCGGGTTGACGAACAGCCCGGCCGCGGCGGCCTCGTCCAGCACGGGGCGCAGCGCCCGCTCGTCGAGCGGGTCGGCCTCGGCGGACCGGACCTGGACACCGGTCCGCGCGGCTTCGCGGAGGAGACGCTGGTCCGGGTTCAGCAGGAAGATCCGGCGAACGTCGTTGTCTTCTTTCATGCCTCTGCTCGGGGGACGGAGTCGGCGAGGGTGGAAGGGCAGGTTACGAACGGGGGTTACCGATCCGGTCCCGGTCGGTTCCCGGGTGGGCGTGGGCCCAAGACGCTCACTTCCTCCGCGTGACCAGCCGACCGAGGTGCGAGTGGAACGACCCGTACGCTACCCGTTCGCCGGAGTGTGCCGCGGGCGGATCCACACCAAACGGAGCCGCTCGGTTCGGCGGGCGGCGCGGCCGTCCGGCGCGCTGCCGCCGGGCCGTGCGCAGCGCTCGCGCACGGCGTCCACGAAGGCCAGGGCGGGCGGGCTCCGCGCG
>NZ_JBLEBI010000273.1:0-6153 GCF_047340315.1 Streptomyces sp. AF1A | reverse complement strand
CAGCTTCTCGACCGCGCGCGCGGCGCGCCGCTCCGGGGACTCGGGGTGGATGTCGTGCAGGACCATGAGGTGCCCGAGCAGTTCGTCGTCGGCGAGCCGCTCCCGCAGCCGGTCGTCCGCGTGGTCCAGCACCCGCGCCAGGGCCTCGCCGTAGACCTCGGTCAGCAGCCGTACCGCCTCGACCGCCGGGCCGGGAGCCGGTTCCAGCCCGGCCAGCACCTCGTCGAGACGGGCGAGCCGCGCCTCCACGGCCCGATCCGCCAGGCGTACGGCGGCGTCAGCCATGGTTCGCTCCGTACGTCGGCGAGTGCACGGTGGTGAGGGTCTTGCCCTTGCCCATGTACATGTGCACGCCGCACGGCAGACAGGGGTCGAAGCTGCGCACGGTGCGCATGATGTCGACGCCCTTGAAGTCGTCGGGCCCGTTCTCCTCGAAGATCGGCTGACCCTGGACCGCGTCCTCGTAAGGGCCCGGGGTGCCGTGGATGTCGCGCGGGCTGGCGTTCCACGGGGTGGGCGGGTACGGGTGGTAGTTGGCGATCTTCTTGTCCCGGATCACCAGGTGGTGGGAGAGGACGCCGCGGACCGCCTCGTGGAAGCCGCAGCCGATCGACTCGTCCGGCACCTCGAAGTTCTCGTACACCTTCGTGTCGCCGCTCCTGAGCATCTGCATGGCCTCCTCCAGGAACTGCAGGGCCATGGCGGCGGCATAGGCGATGAAGTAGGGCCGGGCGCGGTCCCGTTCGAGGGTGTTGCTCCACTTCGGGATGCGCCACTCCAGCGTCGTCTCCGGCAGCTTCTCGCCCTTGGGCAGGGTGATGCGGATGCCGCCGTCCGTGGTCTTGACGTACGGTGTGTCGACGATGCCGCTCAGCGCGGTGGACCAGAGCCGGGCGAGCGGTCCGCCGCCCGTGTCCAGGGCGAGGTGCTCGCCGCTCTCGGGGTGGTACCAGCGCGGGCTCATCACCCAGCTGTAGTTGCCGTCGAACTCCCGCTTCTGCGGGACCGGCACCGTCGTCTGGTTCCACGGGTGGCGCATGTCGACGGGGTTGCCGAGAGGGTCGTGGGTGACGAACGGCTCCTCGCCCACCCAGTCCTCGTAGTACGAGCTGCCCAGCATGATGCGCAGGCCGAGGTTGATGTCGATGAGGTTGTTGGTGACCAGCTTGCCGTCGACGACGATGCCGGGGGTGACGTACATCGCCCG
This sequence comes from Streptomyces sp. AF1A, assembly GCF_047340315.1. Classification (NCBI taxonomy): domain Bacteria; kingdom Bacillati; phylum Actinomycetota; class Actinomycetes; order Kitasatosporales; family Streptomycetaceae; genus Streptomyces; species Streptomyces sp. AF1A. The sequence continues at coordinate 4,946 of NZ_JBLEBI010000273.1, read as the reverse complement.
GCCCCACTCGTTCATGGTCGCGTAGCGGTAGTCGACGACGTCCGGGTTCTGGAAGGCCCCCCAGCAGCCCAGCAGGATGCGGCGCTTGCCGACCTCCTCGTAGCCGGGCAGGGCCTCGTAGAAGAAGTCGAAGACGTCGTCGTTCATCGCCACCGCCTTCTTGATGAAGTCGATGACGCGCATCAGGCGGCTCAGGTAGTCCGTGAAGGTGTTCGGCTGAGGCATCGTGCCGACCCCGCCCGGGTACAGCGTGGAGGGGTGCACGTGCCGCCCCTCCATCAGGCAGAACATCTCCCGGGTGATCCGGCTGACCTTCAGCGCCTCCTTGTAGACCTCCCCCTCGAAGGGGTTGAAGGCCTTCATGATGTCGGCGATCGTCCGGTAGCCGTGCACGTCGCCGCGGGGCGCGTCGGTGCGCTCGGCGCGGGCCAGCACTGACGGGTTGGTGGCCTTGACCATCGCCTCGCAGAAGTCCACGAAGACCAGGTTGTCCTGGAAGATCGTGTGGTCGAAGATGTACTCCGCCGCCTCGCCGAGGTTGGTGATGTGCTCCGCGAGCTTCGGCGGCTTGACGCCGTAGGCCATCTGCTGGGCGTAGTTGGAGCAGGTGGTGTGGTTGTCGCCGCAGATGCCGCAGATCCTCGACGTGATGAACCCGGCGTCCCGCGGGTCCTTGCCCTTCATGAAGACCGAATAGCCGCGGAAGAGGGACGAGGTGCTGTGGCACTCGACGACCTCCCGGTTGGCGAAGTCGATCTTCGTGTAGATGCCCAGGTTGCCGATGATCCGGGTGATCGGATCCCAGGACATGTCGACGATCTGCGCGGGCTTGCGCTCGGTGGGCCGGGACTGGGTGGTGGTCATCTGCGGTTCTGCCCCTCGCTGTTCGGGTCGGGCGGATCGGTCGGTGGGGACGGGAGGGAGGCGTCAGGCACGCCAGTGCGGGTCGTAACCGCTGGTGAGCTTGCGCTTGTTGTGGCGCCACTTGGGCTCGTGGTTCACCATGTCGTTGGTCAGGCCGCGCAGCCGGCGGACGACCGCCCCGTACGGCTTGATCACCATCGACGACAGCGTGCCGCCCGGGGGTTCGTCCATGAACGGCATGAAGGCGTCGGGGAAGCTGGGCATCGTGCAGCCGATGCAGATGCCGCCGACGTTCGGGCAGCCGCCGATACCGCCCATCCAGCCCCGCTTGGGCACGTTGCAGTTGACGACCGGGCCCCAGCAGCCGACCTTCACCTGGCACTTGGGGGAGTTGTAGTCCCTCGCGAAGTCGGCCTGCTCGTAGTACGCGGCACGGTCACAGCCCTCGTGGACGGTCTTGCCGAACAGCCACTGCGGGCGCAGCATGTGGTCCAGGGGCGGTGGGGGAGCGGCACCGGCCGCGTGCTGGAGCGTCCAGATCAGGGTCTCCATGAAGTTCTCCGGCTGGATGGGGCAGCCGGGCACGTTGACGACCGGCAGCCCCGACTGCGCCTTGAAGTCCCAGCCCAGGTAGTCCGCGAGGCCCATGCACCCGGTCGGGTTGCCCGCCATGGCGTGGATGCCGCCGAAGGTCGCGCAGGTGCCGGCCGCCACCACCGCCCAGGCCCTGGGCGCGAGCTGGTCGATCCACCAGTTCAGGGTCTGCGGCTCGCCGGTGTCCGGGTCGTTGCCGAAGGAGGTCCAGTAGCCGTCGCCGTCGATGATGTTCTGGTTCGGGATCGAGCCCTCGATGACCAGGATGAACGGGGACAGGTCACCGCGGGCGGCGGCCCGGTAGGGAGCCAGGAAGTCCTCGCCGCCCAGGCTCGGGGACAGCACCTTGTTGACGAGGTTGACCTTCGGCAGGCCGGGGATGAGGCCCAGCACCACGTCCTCGATGGAGGGCTGCCCGGCCGCGGTCAGCGAGACGGTGTCGCCGTCGCAGCTCATGCCCTCCGAGATCCAGAGGATGGTGATCTCGTCGAAGCCCTCCCGCGCCTCGGCCTTGCCGGGCTCGCCGCGGACTTCGGTGGTACCGCTCTGTGTCGTCATGTCTGCGGCCTCCGTCGCAGTCGGTCGTGGGCCTGGCCGGAGGGAGCCGGCGCGCCCGTGGGGGCGAGGGGTTCCACCTCGTCGGGCCGGAAATAGTGGAAGCGGCCGTACCAGCCGTGCAGTTCGGCCGCGGGATCGTCGTCGACGGTCACGGCGAGCCGTACGCTGCCGTCGACGTCGTGGAAGACGCCGGCGACCCGGGCGGTACGCCCGGCCAGGAACATGTCCTGGGCGTCGGCGCCGCGCAGGCGCGGGTGCAGCCGCACCGGGCTGCCGGCGCCGACGGACACCCCGGCCACGAGCACCGTGTCGGTGGTGGGGGACAGGCCGTCGTCGCCGCCCTCCTGCCACCAGGCGGGCCGCGCGGGGGGCTCAGCCGCCGGCGTCAGGGAACGGATCGCGCCGTGCAGCCGCTCGAAGACCTCCCGGGGCATGGAGTCGACCCGGTCGAGGATCTGCGCGGCCCGCGGATCGGTGGCCCGGGCCTCCGCCTTCTCCTCGTCGGTCAGCAGCATCGTGCGCAGCGTCAGGATCTCGTCGATCTCCGCCGCGTCGTGCAGATCGCCCGGGCTCTCCGGGGCCACCTGCGGATGGTCCGGGAGGATGATCGGCGCGGAGAGCATGACCGGGCCGCTCCCGCCGTCGCCGCTCCCCGGCCGGAGGGCCGTGCCCGCGAGAACGGGGAACGTGAACGCGTTGCGGCAGCCGCGCGCCGTCTCGGCGAGCTCCGCGGGCGGATCGATCAGCGACACGAACTCCACGCCGTCCCCGCCGAGCAGGGTGTGCGTGGCGATCAGCGCATCGCGCAGCGCCTCGCTCCGGGGAGCCCGCGGGTCGAACGCGCCGCCGGTGTTCTCGGTCCGCACCCGCAGCCGGTACAGGTACGGTGCGAGCGGGTCCGCCGTGACCGTCGTGGCGGCCCGGATCTCCCGGTGCCGCCGCAGCGCCCGGCCCGCGCCCGACGGCAGCGGCTCGTACTGGGTGCCGGCGGGCGCACCCACGGCGACGGTGTGCCCGCCGCGCAGCAACCGCGCCACCGGAACCGCCAGTTCGCTCTCGCGCGGCACCGCCTCGTCGAAGGAGAGATGGGCGGCGCCGTCGTCCGTGCGCAGCGACTCGACCGGGCGGTGGCCCCCGGCGCCGTCCGCGGCCTCCAGTTGCTTGTGCTGCATCTGCAGGTACCGCACCCGCAGCCGGACGACCGCGTCGTCGCGCCGCACCCGCACGAGGCACTCGGTCTGCTGGTACCAGGAGTCCGCCGACCCGGAGATCCCGGGCGTGACGGGGCCCTCCCGCTCCACCCAGTCCCGGGGCAGCAGCACCCCGAACTGCCAGCGGACCCGGTTCTTCGGTGAGGACCGGCGGTACGGGTACAGCAGGTAGCCCTCGTACAGCACGGCGTCCGCGACGGCACTCACCTGTGCGAAGCCCGCACCGGGCAGGGCGTACGCCGCGTCGGCCCCGTCCATGAGCGCAACGCCGCTCTCGCCGACCTGGTCCGGCATCCCGCCTCCTCGTCGCTGGTGCACCGGGGGAGTCCTTCCACCACCGTCACACCCGTCACGGGCGCTCGCCCCTCCGGCGCACCCACATTGGGCCGCTCAGGGGAAGCGGGCGCGCCCGCGGCACCGTCAGGAGGGCGCGGTCACCGCGCCGGTCCCCTCACGCGGGCCGGGCCAGGTCGAGACAGCAGCGGACGAAGTCCCGTACGACGGGATTGCGGTCGTCGGCGGGTGCCCAGGCGACGGCGACGCGTGTCGGGCTCACCCCGGTGACCGGTCGGTAGACCACGCCGGGGCGGGCGTAGAACCGGGCGGCGGACTCGGGCGCGAGGGCGATGCCGTAGCCGCTGGCGATGGCGCTCAGCCAGTCGTCGGGCTGCTCGGTGACCGCGCCCACGCGGACCGGGCGGCCCTCGCGCTCGTCGGCGGCCAGCCAGTGGTCGCGCCACGCGCCCGTCTCCTGCGGGGCGGCGACGAACGGCTCGTCCCACAGCTCGCGGAAGGCGATCTCGGCGCGCCCGGCGAGCCGATGGTCCGTCGGCAGCGCCACGCACCGGGGCTCGCTGAAGAGCACCTCGACCCGCAGCCTGTCCTGCCCCGGGAACGGCAGGCGCAGCAGCGCCGCGTCCGCCTCCGCGTCGGCCAGTCCCGCGGTGGGGTCGGACCAGGCGGCCTGCCGCAGTTCGGCCCGCCAGCCGGGCCGCCGCCGTGCGAACTCGGCGACGATGGCCGGCGTCGCCTCGTTGGCCGCGCTCGCCAGGAACCCCACCCGCAGCACCCGGGCGGCCTGCCGCCCGGCGGCCTTGGTGGCGCGCAGCGCGTCGTCCCAGGCCGCCAGGACCTTCGGGGCCCGGCGCGCGAGTTCCCGGCCGGGGCCGGTGAGGGTCATGCCGGTGCGCGACCGGTCGAAGAGCCGCACGCCGAGCTGGTTCTCCAGTTGGCGGATCTGCTTGGTCAGGGCCGGCTGGGAGACGTACACCCGCTCGGCGGCCCGGGTGAGGCTGCCGTCCTGCGCGACGGCGAGGAAGGAACGCAGCAGGCGCGTGTCGACATCCATTCCCACAGGTTATGGACGCTGGTATTGGACGGCATACCGGCCCCGCGGTGAGGGTGGAGGGCAGGAGGTGCGCCGTGCAGATCGTCGATGTGATCCTCTCCGGTGCGACGGTGCTGGCCAACGCGGGCATCGCGTGGGCCGACGTCGCCCGGGCGCCGTTCGTGCTCGCCAACTCGGCCGAGGTCGGGGTGAAGCCCGAACGGCTGCCCGCGCTGGCGCTGCTGAAGGCGGCCGGTGCGTGCGGGTTGCTGCTCGGGCTCGCGGGGCTGCGGCCGCTGGGCGTCGCGGCCGGTGCCGGCCTGGTGCTGTTCTACGTCGGGGCGGTGGCCGCCCATGTGCGGGCCCGGGTGTTCCACAACATCGCCTTCCCG
>NZ_JBLEBI010000272.1:0-6172 GCF_047340315.1 Streptomyces sp. AF1A | reverse complement strand
TCGCGGGGGCCGCGGCGTGCTGGGGCACGTCCACGGTGATGCCGAAGTCCGTTGCCAGCCCTTCGAGTCCGCTGCTGTAGCCCTGGCCGACGGCGCGGAACTTCCACGCGCCCTGGCGGCGGTAGAACTCGCCGAGCAGGAAGGCGGTCTCCACGGTGGCGCCGGGGTTGTCGAAGCGCGCGACCACCTGGCCGGTCGCGGCATCGGTGACCTCGATGTACAGGTCCGGAACCCTTCCGAACGTGCCGCCGTCCGCCGAGGCGGCGAGCACGATCCGCTCGATCGCGCCCTCGACGCGCGCGAGGTCGACGACGAGCGTGTCGGTGACGCGCGCGCCGGCGGTCCGCTTGCCCTCGTGGCGTACCGCGCCGGAGGGGTGGGCGGGCTGGTTGTAGAAGACGAAGTCGTCGTCGGAACGCACCTTTCCGGTGGCGAGCAGAAGCGCCGAGGCGTCGGCGTCGGGCACGCCCGGTCCGGAGAGCCAGCCCAATTCGACGCGCAGTGCCGTGGTCGGCACCGGCGCGTTCGATCCTTTGGACATTGACATGCCCGCCCCCTCGCGAGTCGGCCTGCGGATGTCACGCGGTTGTCCCCAGTCATCCCTACCCGCACAACCTATTCCCGGCCACGACCGGCTCCCACGACCAAACCCCACGACCGGCTCCCACGAGGGGCACGGCGAGCGGCGCGGGAAGAGCGCCGGTCAACCGCCGGTAACCCGCCAGGAGCTCGGCCTTTACCCGATCCAAGCGCCGAAGGACGTCCCTTTTTGCCAAGTTCGCTCGGATTGGGGATCCCCAGTCACTGCGGACACGGAAAACAACCCTCTTATCGGTCTCCCCAACCAGCACATCGTGGGCTTAACTTATGTGCCATGACCTCCCCCCGCTCCACTTATGGCGGCGGCTACTACTCCGCCTCCTTCCCGGACACTCCGATCTACGACTCGCTCGTGGCCGAGCGGGGCACCCCGCAGATCGCCCCGATCCGGGTCCCCGCCGCGTACGACACGGGCAGCAGCCTGCCCGCGCTGCCGTCGGCGCTGCCCGCCCTCCCGGCGGCCCCGTCACCGCAGGCCCCCGGCTACGGCTATCCGCACACGCCGCAGCCCGCCCCGCTCCAGCAGGCGCCGGCGGCGTACATCCCGCAGCAGGCGAGCGCACCGCGGGGCTACCCCGGTCCGCAGGCCCCGCAGCCGCGCCCGATGGCACCCCAGGGCAACGGGTACGAGGCCATGCGCCCGGCCGCGCCGCGGCCGATGCAGGCTCCGTACCAGGACCCGTACAACAACCAGCAGTACCGCGGCTACTGATCGGCACACCACCGCCGTCGCCGCCGCCTGGCACGATGGCATCATGGGAAACGCCGAAGTGCAGTCGATACACGTCTACCCGGTCAAGGCGTTCCGGGGCCTCGCGCTCCGGGAGGCCGTGGTGGAGCGCTGGGGCCTGGCCGGAGACCGCCGCTGGGCGCTGATCGACGACGGGGGAAAGGTCGTCACACAGCGGGAGCAGCCGCGCCTGGCGCTTGCCGCCGCCGAGCCCATGGCCGGCGGCGGCATTCGTCTGTCGGCGCCCGGCCACGCGCCGCTGCCGGTCGGCGTCCCGGAGCCGGCGGCGACCGTGCCGGTGAACATCTTCGGCACGAAGGTCGAGGCGGTGCCGGCCGCGGCCGATGCGCACGCCTGGTGCAGCGCCTGGCTGCGGGCCGACGTCCGCCTGGTCCACCTCGACGACCCCGCCACCCGCCGCCCGGTCGACCCCGAGTACGCGCTGCCTGGCGAGACGGTCAGCTTCGCCGACGGCTACCCGCTGCTCGTCACCACGGTGGCCTCCCTCGACGCGCTCAACTCCCTGATCGCCGAGGGCAGGTACGCCGACGAGGGTCCCCTGCCCATGAACCGCTTCCGGCCCAGCGTCGTGGTCGCCGGCACCGACCCCTGGGCGGAGGACCACTGGACGCGCCTCGCCGTCGGCGAGGTGGTCTTCCGCGTCCCGAAGTCCTGCGGACGGTGCGTGGTGACCACCACCGACCAGGCCACCGCCGAACGCGGCCGAGAGCCGCTGCACACCCTGGCCCAACACCGCCGGATCGACGGCAGGCTCGTCTTCGGCCAGAACCTCGTGCCCGTCTCCCCCGGCACCATCAGGACCGGTGATCCGGTCAGGGTGATCGAGTAGCGATCGCACCACGCGAAAACCTGCCTCCCGATCGGGGAACCCCGGGCCCGGTCCCGGCGTTGAGGAGACATGAGAAATGCGTGAGACGCCGCGGTCGTGACCGGCCCGCGGCGGACGTGACGTCGCTCTCTCTTGCCCCGGTCCGTGGATGGCCGCTCGCGCCGGGGGCTATGACGGAGCGAAAGGGGGTGGGACACATGCGTGCAGTCACCGGCCTGTGGCGCTGGCGGCACAATCCGCTGCGCCGGGCGACCGACCTGGCCGAGGCCTGGGTGGCCCTCGTGGCACTGGTGCTGATCGCCGTGGCCGCGCCCGTGACCGGCTGCCTGGTGGGCGCCGCCGCGCAGGACTCGCTGCAGCGCTCCGTGCGGGAGCAGCAGCACGCTCGCCGGCTCGTCACCGCGACCGTGGTCCGCGACCTGGGCCAGGCCGCGCTGGAGACGGATCCCGACACCCCCGCGCGCGAGGCCCGCAGCCGCGTCATCGCGGACTGGACGGCGCCGGACGGCACCCGGCAGCACGGCCCCGCCCTCGCGGACCTCAAGTCCCCGCAACCGGGAGACCACTTCACGCTCTGGACGGATCCCCACGGCCGAATAACCACGCGCCCGCTGGACTCCGCCACGGCGACCACGCATGCGGTCCTGGCCGGTTTCGGCGCGGCCCTGGTGGCCGCGGCCCTGGTCGACAGCGGCCGGCGCCTGATCGTCTGGCGCATGGTCCGCCGCCGGTACACACGGTGGGACCAGGCATGGGAGCGGGCCGGACCGGACTGGGGCAAGGCGGGCACCGGCAGCTGACCGCCTTCCGGCTCCGGTCAACCCACCCTGCACGCACACGCTACGGTGGACCGGCCGAAGCGCTTTCGGCGACAACCCGCGGGTGAGCGAACCGCTGGTGCTCGCAGGTTCTCGAGAGCGCGAACGCGCACAGACCCCAGGGGCTGAGCACGCTCGCGGTCCCGGCACCGTTCGGCGACGCGCCCGAGGGGCGTGAGCCATCAGTACGACGAGGTGGGGGCACAGCAACGCCATGGCACAGGGCACGGTCCAGGTGACGCACACCGGTACGTCGCGGTGGCGGCGCCGCACGGGTGAGTACGCTTCGCTCGCCGCCGCCCTGGAGGCCGCCGTCGACGGCGACGTCCTCACCATCGCCCCCGGCACCTACCGGGAGAACCTCGTCGTACAGCGGGCCGTGACGCTCCGGGGCCCCGAGGGCTCGCCGGGCTCCGTGCGGATCGCCCCGGTGGACGGGGTGCCGCTGACCGTGCGGGCCTCGGCCGTGGTGCGGGACGTGCACGTGGAGGGCCAGGACGCGGCCGCGCCCGCGCTGCTGGTCGAGGACGGCACTCCGGAGGTGACGGACGTGCGGATCGTGACCCGGTCCGCCACCGGTATCGAGGTGCGCGGCGGCGCCCGCCCGACCGTGCGCCGCTGCACCGTGGACAACCCGGCCGGCATCGGCATCGCCGTACTCGACGGCGGCAGCGGGGTGTTCGAGGAGTGCGAGGTCGTCGCGGCCGGCCAGGCGGGCGTGGCGGTCCACGGCGGCGCACACCCTCGCCTGGACCGCTGCCGGGTGCACCACGCCTCGGGCACCGGGTTCACCGTCACCGGGGAGAACTCCGCGCTGGAGGCGGTGGGTTGCGAGGTCTACGAGGTGCGCGGCTCCGGGGTGCAGGTCACCCGGCGGGCCACCGCGCACCTGACCGACTGCGATGTGCACCGCACCACCGCCGACGGCGTCACCATGGACACGGACGCCGTGCTCACGCTCGCCGACTGCCGGATCCACGACATTCCGGAGAACGCGATCGACCTGCGCTCGCGTTCCGTGCTGACGCTCACCCGGACGACGGTCCATCAGTTCGGGCGCAACGGCCTGTCGGTGTGGGACCCGGGCACCCGGGTGGACGCCAACCAGTGCGAGATCTTCGACAGCACCGGCGACTACCCGGCGGTGTGGGTGAGCGACGGCGCGACCGCGGTCCTCGACTCGTGCCGGGTGCACGACGTGCCGGACGCGCTGTTCGTGCTGGACCGCGGTTCGCGCGCGGACGTCGTGGACAGCGACCTGTCCCAGGTGCGCAACACGGCCGTGTCGGTGAGCGACGGGGCGACCGCCCAGCTCGACGACTGCCGCATCCGCGAGGCGGCCACCGGCGCCTGGTTCCGGGACCACGGCAGCGGCGGCACACTCAACAACTGCACGCTGGACGGCACCCAGACCGGTGTGATCGTCACCAAGGGCGCCGACCCGACCATCGAGCGCTGTACGGTCGACTCCCCCGCCGAGGCCGGCTTCTACGTCTCCGCGGGCGGCCGCGGCAGCTTCCTGAGCTGCCGGGTCAGCGGCAGCGGCGGCTACGGCTTCCATGTGATCGACGGCTGCCGTACGACGCTGCGCAAGTGCCGCACCGAGCGGTGCGCGCGCGGTGGGTACGAGTTCGCCGACGGCGGCCCGGACTCGGGGTCCGGGTCGGGGCCGGTCGTGGAGGACTGCACCAGCGACGAGAGCGGCGGCCTGCGGCCCCCGGCGGTCCGGGAGGCGGCCGTGCAGACGACGGCGCAGTCCCCCGGGCTGCTCGGCTCGATCCCCGGGCAGCGCACCACGGAGCAGGAGCCGCTGATCGCCGCCGCGGAGCCGGCACAGCCGGGGCAGCCCGCCCGGACGTCGAAGGACGTGCTCGGGGAACTCGACGCGCTGGTGGGCCTGGAGAGCGTCAAGCGCGAGGTGCGGGCGCTGACCGACATGATCGAGGTGGGCCGGCGCCGCCGGCAGGCGGGCCTGAAGGCGGCCTCGGTCAAGCGGCATCTGGTCTTCACGGGCTCCCCCGGCACCGGCAAGACGACGGTCGCCCGGCTCTACGGCGAGATCCTCGCCTCGCTCGGCGTGCTGGAGAAGGGCCATCTGGTCGAGGTGTCCCGGGTGGACCTGGTCGGCGAGCACATCGGTTCCACGGCGATCCGCACCCAGGAGGCCTTCGAACGCGCGCGCGGCGGTGTGCTGTTCATCGACGAGGCGTACGCGCTGTCCCCGGAGGACGCCGGGCGTGACTTCGGCAAGGAGGCCATCGACACCCTGGTGAAGCTGATGGAGGACCACCGGGACGCGGTGGTGGTGATCGTCGCGGGTTACACGGCCGAGATGGAACGCTTCCTTTCGGTCAACCCCGGGGTGGCCTCCCGCTTCTCGCGCACCATCACCTTCGGCGACTACGGACCCGAGGAGTTGCTGCGGATCGTGGAGCAGCAGGCCGACGAGCACGAGTACCGGCTGGCGCCGGGCGCGACGGAGGCGCTGCTCAAGTACTTCACGGCGATCCCGAAGGGCCCCGCGTTCGGCAACGGCCGTACCGCCCGCCAGACCTTCGAAGCGATGGTGGAGCGGCACGCGAGCCGCGTCGCCCAGGTCGAGGACCCCAGCACCGACGACCTGACCCTGCTGTACGCGGAGGACCTGCCGGAGCTGCCCTGAGTGCTCCCGCCCACCCACAGGCCCCGAGGGACCCGACGTGAAGGCACTCGCGACGCTCGCCCGGCTCTCCGCGGACGACCTGGACCGGGCGCTGCCCGCCCTGCGCGCGCTGACGGGCGAGGACGTCCGGACGCGGTTCCCGTATCGCGGTGCGGAGGTCGCGGGCATCGGCGGTTTCCTGATCGTCGCCGGTGACGAGCAGGCCCTCGCCCCGTTCCGGCGCGTCCAGAGCGCCGTGCTCGTGGACGACCTGGACGGGACACAGGCGCTCGTGGCCGAACACGGCGGGGAGATCGTCGACGGCCCGAACGAGGTGCCCACGGGCCGCAACGCCACGGTGCGGCATCCGGGCCGGGCCGTGCTGGAGTACGTCGAGCACCGGGCCCGGCCCGAGCAAACGATGTCCTGAGAAACAGTGTCCTGCCGGGCGGTCGTCGAGCCGCTCGCCGGGCCGCCCGGCCGGCGGGACCGCGGTGCGCGGCCGGGGCACGGCGTCGGGCACGGGCCGCGCC
>NZ_JBLEBI010000271.1:0-6310 GCF_047340315.1 Streptomyces sp. AF1A | reverse complement strand
GTCTGGGCCGGGGGAGAGCGAGCGCGGTCAACGCCCTCGCGTGGCAGGACGGCCGTTGGGCGGGGTCCGGGTCGGTCCTTCAGGGCTGGATCGGGGGCAGGCCCGACCCCGGGCCGGTCCGGGTGCCGGACCGGCCCCGGGTCGGGCGGAACCGGCGGGCGCGGGCTCCGCGCAGCCGGTGCCGAAGTGCATGTCCGTAGCGGTGTCGCACCGCCACCGCCAGGCACAGCGCCCCCACGGCCATCAGCGCCGCCAGGTGCTCCTTGCCCGCCAGGTTCTCCTTGATCAGCACCTCCCCGACCATGGCGACGGTCACCGCACCCGCCGTCAGATAGGCGCCGTAGCGCCAGGCGACGAACACGGCGAGCCCCACCACCGCCGCCGACGGACCGGTGTCCACCACCTGCGCGTCCGTCCACGGCAGCCCGAACGGGGCGTGCGCGCCGAGCCCGATGCCGACGCGCGCGTACATCGTCCCGGCGAGCGTGGCGACGAACGCGATGGCCAGCGTCCGCCACCAGCCCAGGCACACCTCGGCGATCCCGAACACGAACAGGATCTGCGCCAGCGCCCCCCACACCGGCAGGTCCAGCGCGGGCACGAACAGCGACAGGGGAGTGCGCAGCAGCGCCAGCCACAGCGGGTCCTGGGCCCGTACCGCCCCCGCGTTCTGCACCAGTTGATAACCCCAGGACTGGTTCTGCACGTACTGGAGCACGGCCGTCAGGCACACCGCCCCGGCGGTCATCGGCATCGCCCGCAGGCGCGGTCTCAGCAGGGGCTCGCGCACCGTCGCGTACAGCAGCCCCCACTCGGCGCGGGCCCAGCGGGCGAGCCTGTTCATCCAGCGGTCCTCATCCGTGCGGTCATCTGCGGGTGCCGAGCTGCCTGCGATGCAGCCACTTCGGCAGCCCGGGCGCCTCCAGGAAACCCTCCGCGCGGGCGGACGCGAGTCCGATGCGCAGCAGGTCCGCGCTCTTCTCGAAGAGCAGGAACCGCGGCTCCCAGATGGGCCGGTACTTGGCGTTGGCGCGGTACAGCGACTCGATCTGCCACCAGCGGGAGAAGAAGCTGAGCAGCGACCGCCACAGCCTCAGCACCGGTCCGGCGCCGAGGCGCGCGCCACGTTCGAAGACCGAACGGAACATCGCGAAGTTCAGTGACACCTGGGTGATCCCGATCTCGTCGCCGCGCCGCAGCAGTTCGATGACCATGAACTCCATCAGTCCGTTCTCGGAGTCCCGGTCGCGCCGCATCAGGTCCAGCGACAGCCCGCGCGGCCCCCACGGCACGAAGGACAGCAGCGCGCGCAGCCGGCCCTCGGCGTCCGTGCACTCCAGCATCACGCACCGCCCGTCCTCGGGGTCCCCGAGCCGGCCCAGCGCCATGCTGAACCCGCGCTCGGTCGCCCCGTCCCGCCAGTCGTCCGCGCGCTCGACGAGGTACGCCATCTCGCCCGCCGGGATGTCCTCGTGCCGCCGGATGCGCACCGTGTACCCGGCCCGCTTCACCCGGTTGTACGCCTGCCGGACGGTGCGCATCGCCCGCCCCTCCAGCGTGAAGTCGGCGACCTCCACGATCGCCTCGTCGCCGAGTTCGAGGGCGTCGAGGCCGTGCCGGGCGTACACGGTGCCCGCCTCCTCGCTCGCCCCCATCACCGCGGGGATCCAGCCGTGCGCCCGCGCCTCGGCCAGCCAGGGCGCGATCGCCCCCGGCCAGGCCTCCGGGTCCCCGATCGGATCCCCCGAGGCGAGGCTCACCCCGCCGACCGCGCGGTAGGCCACGGCCGCCTTCCCGGTCGGCGACCACACCACGCTCTTCTCCCGGCGCAGCGCGAAGTAGCCCAGCGAGTCGCGCTCGCCGTGCCGCTCCAGCAGCGCCCGCAGCCGTTTCTCGTCGTCAGCGGTGAGCGGGTCCACGGCACGCCGGGAGCGGAACGCGGCGTAGAACACGGCGAGGACGAGGGCCGTGCTGAGCACGTTGACGGCGACGTTGGCCCAGTTGGGCGGGGCGATGCCGGGGAAGCGGTTCTCGTCGGCGGCGACCGACACCAGGCGCAGGGTGCCGTAGTGCCAGCGCTCCAGGAAGGTCGAACGGGCCGCGTCCGGCGCCTGGTTGGTGACCGTCACCAGCAGCCCGGCCGACAGGCTCGCGACGATCCCGCCGACCACGGCGACGGTCGCCGCGAGCCGCGGGTTGGACCGGTCGCCCTTGGCGTAGAACTCCCGCCGGCCGACGAGCAGCGCCCCGACGAACACGGCCGTCAGCACCAGCGAGACCCAGTTCTGCGCGTACCGCCGGATCTCCGGGAACGCCATGGCGAACGCGAACAGGGCCAGGAAGGCGCCGCTGAGCACGACGTTGAGGATCCACGCGGCCCGCTTGCGGCGCCGCATGGTGATCGCCAGAAAGGTGGTGAACACCCCGGAGGCGAAGCCGGCCGTCAGCAGGTACGGCGTGAAGAAGTCGTCCTGGTTGTGCCGGCGCACGTCCTGGTAGAGCGAGACCCACACCGCGCTGAGGAAGTTGATGAAGGCGACGGTCCGCAGGTACCAGACGGCGAGAGCGGCGGCTCGCCGGGACACCCCGGTCGACCGCCGGCCCTCCTCGTCCGGGCGCCCCGGCTCGGCTCGCTGCGGCACCGCAATTCGGGCATCTCCCATGGTGCAGGATCATATGGGGGCGCCCGTGGTGAACCGCACTTATCCGGCCGCGGTGGCCGGCGGTCCGGCCGTCACCCCATCAGGCGCGGCTCACTCCGGCTCGTCACCGGGCTTCTCCTGCGGTTCCCGCTCCGGAAGTTCGGCGGCCAGCGCGGCGGCGGCCCGCACCAGCGGCAGGGCCAGCAGGGCGCCCAGGCCCTCGCCGACCTTCACCCCCTGATCCAGCAGCGGCTCCAGCGCCATCCGGTCCAGCGCCTTGGCCTGCCCCGGCTCCCCGCTGTCGTGCCCGGCCAGCCACCAGTCCGGCGCCCGGAAGGCGACCCGCTGCCCGACCAGCGCGCAGGCGCCGGCCACGACACCGTCCAGGATCACCGGCAGCTTCCGCACCGCGCACTGCAGCAGGAATCCGGTCATCGCCGCAAGGTCCGCGCCGCCCACGGTCGCCAGCAGCTGCAGCTGATCGCCGAGCACCGGCCGCGCCCGGCGCAGCGCGTCCCGGATCGCCGCGCACTTGCGCATCCACGTCAGGTCGTCGATCGCGAGCCCGCCGCGCCCGGTCACCACGGACGCGTCGGTCCCGCACAGCGCGGCGACCAGCACCGCGGCCGCCGTGGTCCCGCCCACGCTGATGTCGCCGAGCACCACGAGGTCCGTGCCCGAGTCGGCCTCCTCGTCGGCGATGGCGATGCCCGTGCGCAGGGCCGCCTCGGCCTCGTCGAGGGTGAGCGCGTCCTCGATGTCGATCCGGCCGCTGCCGCGCCGCACCCGGTGCCGCACGACCTCCTCGGGGAAGGCGTCCGGCGCGCAGTCCAGGGCCATGTCCACGATCCGCACCGGCACCTCGAGCCGGCGCGCGAGCACCGCCACCGGGCTGGCGCCCTCCAGCACGTCCCGCACCAGTCGCTCCGCGCTGCCCGCGGGCCGCGCCGAGACGCCCAGTTCGGCGATGCCGTGGTCGCCGGCGAAGAGGATCACCCGCGGCCGCTCGACCGGCCGTACCGGCACGGTGCTCTGCGCGGCGGCCAGCCACTCGCCCAGCTCGTCCAGGCGCCCCAGCGCCCCGGGCGGCACGATCTGGCGCTCCCGCCGGGCCTCGGCGTCACGGCGCACGCCCCCGTCCGGGCGCTCGATCAGATCGGTGAAGTCGTCCAGATTAAGCCTGCTCATTCGCCGAACAGTACCGCCAGCGAACGAGCGCTTCCGCGTCACACCGCCACCACACCCCCGCGACGTCATTGCACCCAAGATCGCTATCCCATACGTTCCGTTTGCAGCGAAATGTCGCAGTGAGGTGTCGCAGCGGAATGTCGCAGCGAGATGTCGCAGGGGGATGCCGCAGTGGAATGTCGCAGCGGAAAGTCGCACAGGGAGCCGCTCATGCCGACCTCGCCCCTCGTCCCGGAGACCCTCCCGCGGTCCTCCGACCCGTTCCACGAGCAGCGCCGCGAGACCTGCCCCTGGTGCGGCTCCGCGCACCTGCGCACCCGGGTGCGCGCCAGCGACCCCCTGCGGCACCGGCCGGGCACCTTCGTCCTCGACGCGTGCGACGAGTGCGGCCACGCCTTCCAGAACCCCCGGCTCACGGCGGAGGGACTCGCCTTCTTCCACCGGGACTTCTACGAACGGCAGCTGGAGGAGTTCGCCGCGCGCGTCCTGTCCGCCCGGGCGGTCCGCCGCCGGCACCGGGCCGCCGCGCACAAGCTGTCCGCGCTGCGCGAACCGGAGAGCTGGCTCGACGTGGGCACGGGCCACGCCCGCTTCCCGGAGGCGGCGAAGGAGTTCTTCCCGTACACCAGCTTCGACGGCCTGGATCCGACGGCCCGGGTCGAACAGGCCCTGCTTCAGGGCCGGATCGAGGAGGCCCACCGCGGCTACCTCACCACCCCCGGCATGACGGCCCGGCTGCGCGCCCGCTACGACGTGGTCAGCATGTTCCACCACCTGGAGCACACCCTGGACCCGCGCGCCGAGCTCAGGGCCGCCCTGACGGCCCTGCGCCCCGGGGGCCACCTCGTCGTCGAGGTCCCCGACCCGCGCTGCGCGTTCGCCTTCCTGCTGGGCAGATGGTGGCTGCCCTACGGCCAGCCCCGCCACCTGCACCTGATGCCTCTGCCCAATCTGCGCGCGGAGCTGGAGACCCTGGGCTGCACGGTCCTCGTCACGGACCGGCGCGCCCCGCACATCCCCTACGACCTGTCGGCGGCCCTCACCCTGCTCCTCGCCCACGCCCACCCGCTGCTGAAGTGGGCCCTGTCCCCCCTGCTCGACGTGGCCTGGGTGCTGGACAACACCCTGGCCCCGCTGCTGCGCCGCACCCCGTTCTCCAACGCGTACCGGATCGTGGCCCGCAAGGACTGGGGATAGCCGCGTGCGCGGCCCCGGCCGGCCGTACCGGCCCCGCCGCGCTCAGCCGCGCAGCACCACGGCCTGCCCGGCCACCACCAGCAGCACCTGCTCGCACTCCGCCGCGAACGCCGCGTTCAGCCGCCCGAGTTCGTCGCGGTACCGGCGGCCGGAGGCGGTCGCGGGCACGATCCCCGACCCCACCTCGTTGGACACGGCGACGACCGTGCGCCGCGTGCGGCGCACGGCCTCCGCCAGCTCCCGCACCCGCTCCCGCAGCGCCTTCTCCCCGCCCCCGGCCCACTCCGCGTCGTCCCACGCCCGCACGGAGTCCATGACGTCCGTCAGCCACAGCGACAGACAGTCGATCAGCATCGGCGGACCGTCCTCCGCGAGCAGCGGCACCAGATCCGTCGTCTCCGTGGTGCGCCACGACCCCGGCCGCCGCTCCCGGTGCGCGGCCACCCGCGCCGCCCACTCGGTATCCCCGCCCCGCGTCCCCCCGGTCGCCACGTAGAGCACGTCCGGGAAGGACTCCAGGCGCCGTTCGGCCTCCACCGACTTCCCCGAGCGCGCCCCGCCCAGCACCAGTGTCCGGCGCGGCACGTCCGGCACGTCCTCGTACGGCCCCACCACCAGCGTCGTACCGTCCGGCACCGCACGGGCCCCCGCCGCGGCGAGGCGCCGGCGCAACTCCGCGCCCGGCGGCACGTCGTGGTCGAGGTGGACGGCGAGCACGTCCGTCGTCGGGTCGACGGAGCCGACCGCCCGCAGCCGTGCCAGCGCGTCCGGGCGGCCCACGACGTCCAGCAGGACCATGTGGTACGACTCCGCCGCCGACTCCTCCAGCCCGGCCGGCGCCCCGCCGGGCGGCAGGTACAGCAGCCGCTGCCCGTCCGGCCCCGTCACCGCGTACCCGGTGCCGCCCGCGTCCATCGCCACGGCCCGCACCCGATGCCCCGTCAGCAGCGCCAGCTCCCGCCCGTCCGGTACCCGGCCGGGCTGCGCGAGCCCGGGCGGCACCTCCACCGGGGGGCCGTCGTGCGGATGCGACAGCAGCACCTGCCCCACCCCGGCCAGCGAATGCCCGGCCCGCGCCGCCGCGAGGGCCGCGCCCGGCGTCAGATCGAGCAGCAGCGCCCCGTCCACGAGCAGCGCGGTCGCCGCCCGCGCGTCCGGCCCCAGCGCGGTCGCACAGGCCGCGCAGGGGCAGTCGGGCCGGGGCAGCCCCGCCGGGGCGCCAGTACCGAGCAGAGTGATTTCCACGGGTCGATTTTCGCCTGTCCGATCAGGTCTTGCGCTTC